>NZ_JABAEE010000130.1:0-11353 GCF_023701885.1 Pseudomonas sp. CG7
GTTACTGACGGAGCTTGCGGCGGATGGATTGAGTCCGGATCGGGGGCTGTTCTCGTCGACGGCTGGGGGTAAGGGTGGTACAACCGGGGTTAAGGTTGGGGTTGTAGGAAACGATAAAAAAAATGGGATGGTGGGCGCCCAAGGTGTTCAAACTGCAAGTAAGACAATCTGGAAGGGTGATGGTAAAGAGCGTTTGGATGTAGAGAACCCTAATCCTGGCCAGCGTCCAGGCCAGCTCCACTATCAGGATAATAAAGGGAATAAATATCTTTATGATCCTCAAACCAAGTCATTTCCCGATGCGCCAAAATCAGTAAACCAACTTTTGAAAAGCTCAAGATTTTCGCAAGCTATCGAAAAAGGTATGTCAAAATATTTGGGGGGGAGTCATCATTAACAAGAATGGGAAAATGAAAAAGGAACTGGCGGGAGTTGATCGGGTTGAACGCCAACTTCCTTCTTCTTTGGCTGATATTGCTGCAGCGGGCATTATTGAAAATGGTGGGTGCTTTCTTCTCTCTGCTCTAGCTAGTAAAAGCACCAATGCGGCCGAGTCTGATTTTTTGGACCGCACTGGATGGGAGTGTTTTGTAAATTCAATTCATATAGATGACTTTGCGGAATCAGATTATCTCTTTAATGCGATCCTTTTCGTTCGTTCGGTGTTCGGGGAGTGGGCGCGCAGGAGGTATGGCGGGGTGTTTCAATCGATAATCTCAAGTGATGAATTTGGATCGGTTGTAAAATTTCATTTTTTGCGAGATGGCGAGTCTTGGGTTGGAAGTGATCTTGAGAAGTATGAGGAGTCGATTTTGTTGGTTGATTCTGCCCAAGACTACAAGTCTAAGGAGCTGCTTTTTGACTGGTTTGTATGTGGCGAAAAGTAGCGAAAGAAGAAAAAAGGGAGGCAGGTTTGTTTTGTGAGGCGCAGAGGGTCGGGCTCATTGCTTTTCTTGGTTTATAAATAGATCTGTCCCCTTTCCTGCGGATTGTTTTGGTTTCCTCCTTCAAGCGATGATTGGCCCAGCAGGTGGGGATGGTGAGGAATCATTTGATATTGAGGTTTGCACTCCGAAGTGGATTGAAAAAAATCTTGGAGTAGATGAGGTTCTTATAGGAGTGCATCACCTTGTCGTTCGTGAGTACAATTATCAAAAAATCGTTCTCGCTATTGAGAAATTTTTGCTGAGTTGTTCAGGTGCAAACTGGAACGAGGTTTCAAAAAAAGTATCAAGATTGGGCTTTTGGGAGTTTGAGGCCTACGAAGATGGAGGGGCATGAGTGAGGCGGGTCATTCTCTTCTAGACTGACGTCCACCTGACAACTCTATAAGAGGACGGATTTGGTTTGTAACAATATAGCGGGGCAGGCTTATTGGTCTTGCTTGGTTCGTAAATAAAACTGTCCTATGTTTCTAGGTGGCGTATGTACGCATTGCCAGATGATTTTGATTTTTTTCTATTGACCGAATGCTACTTGGAAATGGTAAGTTTTGGGGTGGCAATCACCAAGTTGGACTTTGCACGTCCGCAAGCGGCCCCTGGTGTATCTCCTTATAAAGTCTCTTTCTGTATAGAGGGAGGGTTGACGTATAAGGTCGGCGGCACCTTAGGGCGGCGAGAGTTTTCTGACTCGTATACGAGTGCGCCTTTATTGGACTTTTTACTGCAAGACGTCGTGTCGGTTAAAGAGACTGAAGGCGCGGGGTTGGAGATAACATTCCATTCTGGCGACACGATCGCCGTTGAGGCTGATAGCGAAGGTGGGTATGAGGCCTATTCAATTTATTTGGATTCTGGTGATATTGTAGTGGTTTAATTTGCAAATAGATCTCCATCCTTCGTGAAAAAAGGGCGCAGATCTATTTTGTGAGGCGCAGAGGGAGCGGGCTTATTGATTTTGCTCGGTTTATAAATAGATCTATCCCCTTTCCTTTTAGTGTTGGAAATCCCCAAATCGCGGCTCCCACTTTAATGATGAAATCGGGAATCATTATGACTGCTGATATTAAAGTTACGATTGCACCTGACTTGTTAGTAAGTAATGAGGTGTTTAACACTCGCTGTGCGAGGAAGCGGGAAGGCGGGTTGCTCTCGGTGGCAAGCTTTTTGACTGCGGGGGCGTCAAGCGATTCCGTATCCTTAGTATTGAATTATTTATATGGGTTGATTGAAAAAAAGTTTCCTGATTACGATCTGTGGTTTTTTATGGGTAGTTCGGCTTGGCAGCCAGATACTCGGATTGTGCGCCATCGGAAGTTGTGGGGAGCATTGAAGTCTAGGGGGTATGAGGTTGTAGGCGGCAGTCATTCGCAAGAGTACATTGTCGAGGCGGAAGGAAAAATCAAGTTTTTTGGTGCATTGCGCCTGTCGAAACTGTCTATTGAAACCGTCGCCAGTGTACTTGAGGCAGAGCGTTGTTCATATGTGGCTGCGCTCCCTAAGGGTTTTGATGTTCAAATTGCTCTTGATAAGGGGTGGGCGGGGGATGTAGAGGATGATTTGAGTTTTCATTATTTGCTCTCTGAAAAGCAAGGTTTGCTGTTTAAAAAAGTAGGTGAGTTTGATGACGGGGAGCGGGGATTCATATCTGTTGGTTTGCTGGAGCAAATAAGTGTGTTGTTGCATTAAAACGGTTCCTTGTAATTACTGTGGGTCAGAAAGCGAACGAACTGCTTGGTGAAAGAGGTGTGGTGAAAAGGGGCAGATTTATTTTGTGAGCGCAGAGGGGGTTAGCTTGTTGGTTTTTGCTCTGTTTATAAATAAGCTGTCCGCTTTTCCCATTGTTTTGCTGAGTCGAGATGAAAAAAGCGCCTTGGAGGGCCATTGATGCGACACGACGTTGTTTTACGCTTTGTAGCGATGACTTTATTCTGCTTCACCCTGACCGGATGCATTCATTACGAACATAAAAGCGCAGAAGGAAAACCCTGGGCCGAGGTCGCGACAATTCGGCAGTTCGACAAGCATTTGTCGATAGACAAGATCGATGACGATACGTCGCTATATTGGCTAGCCCGCCAAACCGAGTATCGACTCGGCGCAGGAAAGCATAAACTTTCCGTTAAGTACGCTATTGGAACTGGATACTCACGTCCAATTGAAATGACCGTGGATTTGGTCGGTGGCCGTACCTATGGGCTTTATGGCATTTCGTCGATGAAATGGTGGTATTACGAAGTTCGTGATGTCGAGACAGGTCTTTCGGCGAAAGTTATAGAGCCGGCCGTCACAACGACGCCTTCTGGATCAGCCGGGCAGGCGGTCCAATAGTTTTATCGTGGAAAGGGCGTTTGCTCTCTGTCGGTTGGCGATGAATAGCGAGGGTTGCTTCGCAGCCCAGCGGGAGCAAGCTCCCTCGCCACAGAAGCCGGATTGTTGATCGCTCTCCCATGGCGCAGTTTTATTTTGCTATCCCCTTTTTTTGTGGTTACAGCGGACACCACGGGTCTCCCCCATTCGCGCTTTCCAGGATCTTCGGAAAATTTCGTCCAAATCCCCAGCCTGAGGCCACGGCAGTCATGGTGGTTTTGCAAGCGGGGTTCTTTTCCGAGACGATCACGTTCATATAGAACTGGCTGCCGTAGATCGTTGGTGCCCATAGCACCATGTCGCTTCTGTCGGCATTGCTGTCGACTTTCAATTGGATGGTATTGACGAGTCTCCCACCCGTCGTGAGCTCGGTCACTTGTGGGTGAAAGCAGTGGTTCAGGTAGCCTTGCACCCGCTCTTCGACCACCGCCCGCTCTTGCGTCAGGCAGTACTCGGGGCTGGTTACGCCAGTGTTCAGCAGTTCGTCCTTGGTATACGGATGCAGTGAGCAGCCGCTCAATAGCAGAAAAACGATCCCTGTAAATTTCTTGTACAAAACTCATGCTCCATCTGAAAAGGGGATATTTTCCATCTATTTAAAGAGGTGGATGGCCGTGTGGCTGGATAAGTGACTGGCCCAAGGGCCGTCAGCTTGTCTATCGTGAAGGTGTTCATCAACACTTTGATGAGTACACCGATGGTGGCGTTCAACGCGACGACGCAGAGGGCAAATATCACCTCAGTGATCTCCCATCAGTGGCCATGGAGCGACTTCCAGGACTTGAACTCTGACGGCCGTAATCCATAGCGTGCGAGCACCCCTTCGTGCAGTCGACGGAGTTCTTCGACGATCAGTGCTTGCACTTCCGGCTGCTCCCTTTCTGAAACATATTCCGCTACCGAGTGTTGAATACAGAACAACGGGTCAAGCTCTGGGTGAGTGACGATTTCCCGAATGGTCTTCTTGATGAGGTCTCGCCATGCCAGGCGTAAAGGGTCCGGCTCCGCAAGGTCTTGCTTGATTGCCAGATATTCCAGTGTTGAGCGTTCGTAGGCCCAGATGTACAGGTCGCGAAGCAGCTCTACCCGGGTCATTTCGTACACGCCCAATGTGGCTCGGCTGTAGGCCTGCTCCGGTACATACAGAAAGGTCAGCGGACAAAGGTTGGCTCGGAACAAGGGGAGATTCGCTGCCAGTCGAGAGGAGCGTTTATTGATGTCGGCAAAAGGCTGAAAATAGGGCGGGGTGTGGGTCTCAGCCGGGTGTCCTATTGCGAAATAACGCCGTGCCCTGCCTTCTCCCTGTGCAGTGATTTGGCTGCTTTCGGCCAGGTTTGCAAGGATGCGCTGCGCCGTTCGCCGGGAAATTTCAGGGTGCCAGGCCAAGAGCTCTGAGAGGCTCGCCCACTCCTGGATGCCAGGATACTGTTATATGTCGGTGGTCGAAGGCATGAGTGTGTTGGCGCTGTTTGAGAAGATTTTGGCGCGATTGTGGCGCAGTTCTTGACGAACTGCGCCACAGCTCATCGGAGTAGATAGATGTAGTCGCTCCCGACGGTGGGGGCTACGTTATGGCCATAGGCGCCCGTCATCACTTACTCCGCCGCCTGCGCCCGCAATCGTCTGCCAATCACATCCATCACATCACACCCGTCGCGCAACGCGATCGTTAGCATTTTGCAAAAATCGGAAAGCACCAGCGTGTCGGAACTGATCTCCGAACGGAACGCGATGTTTTCCAGCAGTTGGGTCACGGTGCGGATGCGGTAGTCAGCGGTTTCGAAGAGGACATCAAGCGGGGCTTCGGTGTCGATCAGCAGGGTAGCGGGGGTGCAGTCGATGCCGGTGATGGGCATGTATCGATTCATTGGTAGGACCTCATTCAGTTGAAAGGAGCTACCTCGTTGCCGGGTCGCCAAACCCGAGTCGCCATTGGGGCGACGAGGAACTATAGGCCGCTCCGCTCAAGCACCACAAGACGCCGCTTTCCGAGCTTCATGTAGGAGCTTTGGCCCTTTCTGCGGCTGCATTTCCCTACATTTGGTTTACAGATATCAACGAGTTTGAGCCAGCCGTCCATTCGACGCATTGTCATGGCTAGAGAGAGAACTGTGGCGAGGGAGCTTGCTCCCGCTCGGTTGCGCAGCGACCGCAAAATTGTGGGGCGGCTTCGCCCGAAGCGTCGGACCGGCCCAGCGGGAGCAAGCTCCCTCGCCACGGTTTGTATGTTTGCCCGCGTGTCCATTTAACTGACAGGCATTAGCCTGGGACTGCGTCAATCCAGTGCGTTGAAGGAGCGGTTCATCGCGACAATATCGGCATGGCTAGGGTTGGGCCCGAGCCGCTCGAAGTGTTTAGGAAACTCGTCTCGCTTCGCAGCGGCTTGCCCTTTGGACGCGGCCAATAGTGCGTCGCGCAGCGTCTCGGCGTCGTAGTCACAGCAATAGCCTGGCGTACACGGTTGTTGTCTCCAGGACTCTTCCAGGGAACCTCCGTCGACCGGATCAAAGCCCGCTTGGTTGACCAGGGACATCACCGTTTCCTTAGCCTTGGGATCGTCGCCGGCCACTGCTGCTGCCAAGCGACCTGGCGTGCCTTGGGCACTGCCCAACTCCGCCAAGGTATAGGCCAGAATATTGTTGAAGGCCTTGATGACAGGTCGCCCAACCTGCTTCGAAACCCAAACGCTTTCCGTCATCCCTTGATCAATTTCAGCAATGTTGGGGTCACGTAGGCCAGGGTAGTAGTTACTCGTGTCCACCACCGGGACGCTGTCGGGTACAGCGGCAAACAGATCAGCAGGCAGCGCGCTCACCGCCGGTAGCGGTATGGATAGCACGATCACATCCGCGCCATCGACTGCGCCGCGAATGTCCACCGGTTTGGCTCCAATCTCTTCGGCGAATGCGCGAACGCCGTTGATGCCACGAGAGTTCGCAACACGTATATCGTGACCGGCAGCCTTGAATTTGCGAGCAAGGGTGCCTCCGATGTTACCGGTTCCGATGATGCCGATTTTCATGGCTAAGCCTCCTGAGTCATTTGTCTTGCACCGATTCTAGGAGGCTGGTGTGATAATGGTAAGTACCTACCAAAAGGTGTGTAACTCACCATCGAGGAAGAAATGGAACGGGAATGGGATTGCGGCGATCCGCAAAATCGTCGGAAATGGGCCGAGGCAACAACCGAAACGCTTCGCGTACTGGAAGGGAAGTGGAAGATCATTATCTTGTGCCAGCTTTTCGCGGCGAAGGGCGCGCTGCGTTTCTCGGATCTGGAGAAATTGATAGAAGGGATCAACCAGAAGATGCTGATCCAACAGCTAAAACAGTTGGAAAAGGACGGCATTGTGCAGCGGACGGTGTACCCACAAGTGCCACCTAAAGTGGAGTACAAGCTCACGCCCATGGGACATGCACTGGGGCCGTCGATCCAGGCGTTGATCGAGTGGGCAGAGATGAGGCGCGATCACACCTGACATGACCGTCGAAGCGCAATGGCCCGACGCCTGCTGAGCCGTCTGTTTATGTTTCGTCGCATTAGGGGGAACCAATTCTCCAAGCACAAAAAAGGCACTTGCGATAATCACTAAATGCCTTTTTGTAAACGCTATGCGCAGTGAGGAATTTTCTCTACTTCTTTATAAATTTGCTCCCCTTTTGCAATTTCGGCTGTACGTAAATCATACGCAGTCTGCAAATTCAGCCAAAACTGCGCCGACGTGTCCAATGCAGCTGCCAGGCGCAAAGCCACATCCGCACTGACGCTACGGCGCATCAATACGATGTCATTTACGGTGGGGGCAGACACGTGCAAAGCCCTTGCAAGCGCAGCAGCCGTCAGGCCAAGCGGTTCCAGGTACTCTTCCTTGAGAATTTCTCCAGGGTGTACGGGCCTCATGCCATTCTTAAACATGACTCACCTCAGTGATAATCTACGATTTCTACGTTTTCGGGGCCGTTGGCGCCCCAGACAAAACAGATGCGGTACTGACCGTTGATCCGGATACTGTGTTGGCCTTCCCTGTCGCCATACAACTGCTCCAGCCTGTTTCCAGGCGGTGAGCGTAGATCGTTGAGATCGACTGCCGCATCGAGCATGCCGAGCTTACGCTCCACCACTGAAAGGATGGCTGACCAGTGTCGGGTTCTGCCTGTTTCAAAAAGGGTTTGGGTATCGGCGCATCTGAAGCTTCTGATCATCTCTTAATGCTTAACGTTATTCGTTAAGGCGAGTCTACATCGTTTGCTGAGATACTCAACCGCTTGCTGGAGCCTTATGTCGGAGAGACGGTTTCAGCACTCCCTCAATTTCGCCCAAAACTCCTCCGCCGATGGGCTAATGGCACCCGTTGGGCGAGTGAGATGAATGTCCAACGGGATATCCCAGCTTTCATCGAGCGCCCGCACAAGACGTCCGTCGGCGACTTCCTGTTCGGTCAGGCTTCTTGGCAGCCAGGCCACCCCTTTGTTTTCCAGCGCCATGGACATGAGCACCGCTGCGAGGTGGCTGCTGAACAGCGGCTTGAGGTGCAGGAACTCTTCCTTGCCCTGAAGTCGATGAGCGACGATGCGTCCCAGACCGGACTCCTGGGTATACGCCAAGTAGGGCAGCGATGCGGGGGCATTGCCAAAGTTCGCAGAAGCGCTCGCCAGCGGAACGAGCACATCCCCGCCCACTTTTTTACCGATGAACTGATCAGGGGCCAACAGCGGTGGAACATCCGGATGACGATGGCAAAGCAGGAACTGCACGTGGCCTTGAATCAGCATTTGCTCACAGGCCGCCATGCTATCGGAATGCAGTCGTACCGCCTCGATGGGGGCGCCGTTTTCCGTGCTCCGCAGCCATCTTGGGAAAAACGTGAACGACAGCGAATGGGTGGCCGCGAATTGCAGCGTCTTGATCGCCATGCCCGCCACTTCCTGGGCTTCGCTGCGCATTCGGTACAAGCGCCTGGCCGTCTCTTGGGCGCTTGGCAAAATCTGCTTCCCCGCCTCGGTCAGCGTGGCGCCTTGTGGCGTGCGAACGAACAGTTCGACACCCATCCAATTTTCCAATGCGCGGACTCTGCGACTGAAGGCCGGTTGGGTCACGTGGCGTGCTTCAGCGGCACGTACAAAGCTGCCGTACTCAGCCAGCGCCGAAAAATCTTCTAGCCAAACGAGTTCCAAGGGCAATGCCTCCTGTGCATGGGGCGCGGCATTATTAGCATTGGGCGGGTGTCATCGCAAAGCATAACGTGGGGCCATCAACAACAAGAGGACCTCGTCATGCGTATCGTCGACATCCGTGAAAAAACCGTTTCCATTGCCTCGCCAATTGCCAACGCCTACATCGATTTTTCCAAAATGACTTGCTCGGTCGTCGCTGTCGTCACGGATGTGATTCGCGAGGGTAAACCGGTCATCGGCTACGGTTTCAACTCCAACGGTCGTTATGGCCAAGGCGCTTTGATGCGTGACCGCTTCCTGGCGCGCATCACCGAAGCCGACCCTGAGTCGCTGATCGATAAAGAGCACAATAACCTCGATCCGTTCGCCATCTGGAAAACCCTGATGACCAACGAAAAACCCGGTGGCCATGGTGAACGTTCGGTGGCCGTGGGCACCATCGACATGGCTGTCTGGGACGCCGTCGCCAAGATCGAAGGCAAGCCGTTGTATCGCCTCCTGGCTGACCGTTACCGCAGCGGCGTGGCCGACGACAAGGTCTGGGTCTACGCCGCTGGTGGTTATTACTACCCAGGCAAGGACGACGCCAAGCTTCAGGACGAAATGCGCAGCTATCTGGATCGCGGTTACGACGTGGTCAAGATGAAGATCGGCGCGGCGCCTCTGGCTGACGATATTCGTCGCATCGAATCGGTACTCAAGGTGGTCGGTGACGGGCGTCGCCTGGCAGTGGATGCCAACGGTCGCTTTGACCAAGACACGGCCATTGCTTATGCAGAGGCTTTGAAACCCTACAACCTGTTCTGGTACGAAGAAGCCGGCGATCCTCTCGACTACGCCTTGCAGGCTGAGTTGGCCAAGCACTACGACCTGCCGATGGCTACCGGTGAAAACCTGTTTTCCCATCAAGACGCCCGCAACCTGCTGCGCCATGGCGGCATGCGTTCCGATCGTGACTACGTCCAGTTCGACTGCGCGCTGTCCTACGGTCTGGTCGAGTACATGCGCACCCTGGAAGTGATGGAAGACATGGGCTGGTCTTCGCGTCGTGTCGTTCCCCACGGGGGCCATCAGATGTCCCTGAATATCGCCGCGGGCCTGCACCTGGGTGGTAACGAATCCTACCCGGATGTGTTCCAGCCGTTTGGCGGTTTTGCTGACGGGATTCGCGTCGAAAACAGCTATGTGGCGCTGCCGGATATTCCAGGCGTCGGCTTCGAAGCCAAGTCCGCCTTGTACGCCGTCATGCGCGAACTGGGCGAGGGTTGATAGCCCGAACGGCGGCCTCTTCGCCTGAGGCCGCCGTTATCAGGCGTCACCCACTGACGCCGCACCACACGCCCATCACAACAATAAAATGAGGTGCTCCCGTGGAAATCTCCAAGTCCCGCTGGTATAGCCAGCTGTATGTGCAGGTCCTGATCGGCATCGTGGTCGGCGCCGCAATTGGTCACTTCGAACCGCAGTTCGGCGCCGAGCTTCAACCCTTTGCCGATGGTTTTATCAGGCTGATCAAAATGCTGTTGGCCCCGATCATTTTTGGCACCGTGGTGGTCGGTATTGCCAAGATGGGCAACATCAAAGAGGTTGGAAGAATCGGCGTAAAATCGCTGATCTATTTCGAGATTCTTTCAACCATCGCGCTGGTGATCGGCCTTGTCGTGGTCAACATCGCCAAGCCCGGCGTGGGGATGAACATCCATGTCGAGACACTCGATGGCAGTGCTATCGCCAAGTACAGCCAGGCCGCTTCTGCCCAGGGCGGCACCGTTGATTTCTTCATGAATATCATCCCGCCAACCTTTGTCGGTGCGTTTTCCAACGGCGTCATGCTGCAAGTCATTCTGCTTTCTGTCTTGATGGGGGTGGCGCTGGTTCAAATGGGTGAGACCAGCAAACCGCTGATCAATACCATCGATCTGTTTCTGCAAGGGCTGTTCAAGATTGTGGCCATGGTCATGCGGCTGGCTCCGATTGGCGCTGGCGCGGGCATGGCGTTCACGATCGGCAAGTATGGCATCGGTACGCTACTGTCCCTCGGCCAACTGCTGGTAGCGCTCTACGTCACCACCCTGGTGTTCATTGTGGTCGTGCTGGGCACCGTTGCTCGATGGTCGGGCATGCCGCTGCTGCAGTTTCTCCGTTACTTCAAGGACGAAATTCTGATTACCCTCGGGACTTGCTCGACCGAGGCTGTGCTGCCGCGGATGATGGTCAAGCTGGAAAAGCTGGGCTGCAAGAAGTCGGTAGTAGGGATGGTGCTGCCGACGGGCTACACCTTCAATGCCGATGGCACCTGCATCTATCTGACCATGGCTGCGATCTTCATCGCCCAGGCCACCAACACACCGCTGACGTTTATGGACCAGATGATTATGTTGGGCGTCTTCCTGCTGACTTCGAAAGGTTCGGCGGGTGTGGCGGGGGCCGGGTTCGTCACCCTTGCGGCAACGCTGACCACCATCCACTCCATTCCGCTGGTCGGCCTGGTCCTGCTCCTGGGTATTGACCGTTTCCTGAACGAAGCGCGGGCGGTGACCAACCTGATCGGCAATGGCATCGGCACCCTCGCCATTGCCAAGTGGGACAATTCTTTCGATGTGGATGCTTGTGAGCGGGAAATCGCGGCCATGAAAAATGAAAAGGCGGCGCGTAGGGCGTTGGCTGCGCAGAAATGATTGGCATCGCTTGCCCGGTCGCGCTGAAGCTTTGATTGCCTGGATTTCAGGCACAAAAAAGACATCCTTGGACTAATGCCAGTCAGTCAAGCGAAATAAAGCCGGGCTGTAACCCCGTGGTATTCCATTTAACCGACTGGCATTACTTAAGACCGAAATCAGGTAACTGTCAGATCGAGTCTGAGCTCTA
>NZ_JABAEE010000131.1:0-11170 GCF_023701885.1 Pseudomonas sp. CG7
CCGTCAGATGTGTATATGAGACAGGATCAAGGTAACCTGAGCCATAAAAAAACGGCCCGCTATCGAAATAGCGGGCCGTTTTTATTCAATCATCCATACCGCGACCGCTGAACAAGCGGTTGATCATTTCCATGGAATACCCTCGGTACGCCAGGAAACGCCCCTGCTTGGCTCGCTCCCGTGCATCGATGGGCAAATGCCCTGAGAACTTGCGACGCCAGGTGTCCGTCAGTTGCTCCTGCCAATCGATACCGCTTTCGCGCAGGGCAAGTTCGATGTCCGGGCGTTGCAAGCCGCGTTGGCCCAGTTCCTCACGAATGCGCAAAGGACCATAGCCGGAGCGAGCACGATAAGCGACGAAGCTTTCCAGGTAACGGGACTCCGACAACAAGCCCTCTTCAGTCAAGCGGTCGAGGGCTGTGTCGATCAACTCATCGGCTGCGCCGCGCTGACGCAGTTTACGCGTCAGCTCGACCCGACCGTGCTCCCGTCTGGCGAGCAGGTCCATCGCGGTTCGCCGCACCGCGACGAGGGTATCGAGTAGGGCGGTCATCGGATCAATCAGATGTCGGCATCAGCCAGGTCGTCAACGGGCTCGCGATTAGCCACGGACTTGACGTCTGCCACCGGGCTCAACAGCTTGTCACGCAGCTGCTTCTCGAGGGCCGCGGCAACTTCCGGGTTATCCGCCAGGAACTTGGCCGAGTTGGCCTTGCCCTGACCGATCTTGGTGCCGTTGTAGGCGTACCAGGCGCCCGACTTCTCGACGAAACCGTGCAACACACCCAGGTCGATCATCTCGCCATTGAGGTAGATGCCCTTGCCGTAAAGAATCTGGAACTCGGCCTGGCGGAACGGCGAAGCCACCTTGTTCTTCACGACCTTGACGCGGGTTTCGCTGCCGACCACTTCGTCACCTTCTTTCACCGCGCCGGTACGGCGGATGTCGAGGCGAACCGAGGCGTAGAACTTCAGTGCGTTACCACCGGTGGTGGTTTCCGGGCTGCCGAACATCACGCCGATCTTCATACGGATCTGGTTGATGAAGATCACCAGGCAGTTGGCGTTCTTGATGTTACCGGTGATTTTACGCAGGGCCTGGGACATCAGGCGAGCCTGGAGGCCCACGTGCATGTCGCCCATTTCACCTTCGATTTCAGCCTTTGGCACCAGTGCAGCCACAGAGTCGACGATGATCACGTCAACCGCATTGGAACGCACCAGCATGTCGGTGATTTCCAGGGCTTGCTCGCCGGTGTCCGGCTGGGAAACCAGCAGGTCGTCGACGTTGACACCCAGTTTGCCGGCGTACTCCGGGTCCAGGGCGTGTTCGGCATCGACGAAGGCGCAGGTCGCGCCGGCTTTTTGGGCCTGGGCGATCACGGACAAGGTCAGTGTGGTTTTACCGGACGATTCAGGACCGTAGATTTCAACGATCCGGCCTTTTGGCAGACCGCCAATGCCTAGCGCAATGTCCAGGCCCAGGGAGCCGGTGGAGATGGAAGGAATAGCCTGACGGTCCTGATCGCCCATACGCATTACGGCACCCTTGCCGAATTGACGTTCGATCTGACCCAAGGCCGCAGCCAAGGCTTTCTTCTTGTTGTCGTCCATTAAAGTCCTCACGTAATCAATAAGGCCTGGCGGCCAACACCTGTATAAGTAGCCAGTATTATTCCACAGCGATCCGGGATCGCCTACCCCTGATTTGAGATTTCTACGGCGGCATGTTGTAACAGCCCGTCTAGCGCGGCCTTCACCGTTTGTCGGCGGACCTCGTCGCGACTGCCTGGGAAGAATTTCTGCTCGCTGTACACCGTCTCGCCGACCCTCCAGGCGATCCACACGGTACCCACCGGTTTGCTCGGCGAGCCCCCGTCCGGCCCGGCCACGCCGCTGACCGCCACGGCAAACCGCGCCAGGCTTTTGCGCTGGGCACCTAGCGCCATGGCCTCGACCACCTCGCGGCTGACCGCCCCCACCTTTTCGAACAACCCGGCGGGCACATCCAACTGCTGGCTCTTCTGACGATTGGAATAGGTGACATAACCGGCCTCGAACCAGGCCGAACTCCCGGGGATCCGCGTGATGGCCTCGGCAATCCCCCCACCCGTACAGGACTCGGCTGTGGTCACATGGGCATTGAGCCGCTGCAGGCGCCTGCCCAGTTCCGCGGCCAGTTCGGTAATGTCTTCCACGGTGCTCTCCTGATTCCACGCAATTGGGGCCTACCGTACACGAGCGATCGAAGCTTGCAAGGCTCGCCAGACTACTGACCCAGGGCCCTGATGTAGGCCTGGCAAGCCTGCAACGCGATCAATCCGCGGTCACCGGCGTCGGTGATGGCGATAATTCGTTGAGCATGCGCCGGGTCAAGTCGGGCGCGTGGGGCGCCATGATCCACGCCGCTGGCGCGGGCGGCGGCAGGCACTGCACAACCGGCGGCAACCTCGTCGGCGTCGAGGAGGACTGACAGCCGGACATCGGCAGTAGCAAGGCGATCGCGCAGGCGATCCTGGTCACGTTGGGCATCGCTCAAGGCTCGGTAATGGGTTTGTTCGCTGGCAGCGAGTTGTAGCTCCAGGGCCAGGCGCTTGTCCTGCTCGGCCTTTTGCTGCATCGCCGCCGCCTGGGTGATTTGATTCAGCGTTTCGGCCTGGGCCTGTGCGAGTCGGGCCAGTTGCTGACCGTAACGCCAGTCCTGAAACCGCCACGCAAGCATCGCCGAACCGCCGGCCAGCAGCGCGAGCAACACGACAACGCCCAGGGCACGGGATGAAAAGGGCATCAGGTCGAAGGTTGGCACAACACCTCCTTCGCCCGCGCCCACAATTGCAGGCGGTCCTCCAGGCCGTTCAAACCACCGTTGATACGACGGGTGATGGTGTTGAACTGATCGCGGTCGGCCAATTCGTTCAAGCCGTTCTGCTCCCAGAACCAGGCGGCGGATTCGGCGGCCCATTGCGGCCGTTCAAGAAGCTCAGGCAAGGCCAGCAGGCGTTCGTCGCCGAACAGGCCGAGGCTGCAACGCAGATAGTTGTCGTGGCCGGTAATCTGGATCAGTCCTCGGCCGCGATACTTTTGACCGTCACCGTCAGCCTGGGGCGAGTTGCCCAGGCGAACGGCCAGGGTTCCGGTATCGTATTTTCCAAGGTACTGCTCGCTGCCTAGCTCACGCACATAACGCAATTGTCCCGACTCATGACCGACCTGGGCCAGGAACGCGCTCAAGCGTTTGACGCTGATGATCCGATAGCGGTCCATGGCAGCGTTCAGGACCGGTGCAAAAACGCTGGCATTGGCGCCGGCGCTCGGGAGGATTTGCAGCAGTTGGGCTCGCGTGACGAGCATGGCATTCTCCTTGATTGACCCAATGCTGGATCGGCTTCAGAAAAACTGCGTGGGGATCGGTGTGATCTTCATGGAGGAATTCCAGTTGTTGAAAAGTTGCAGTCGAGGAATACCTGTGGGAGCGAGCTTGCTCGCGATAGCGGTGGGTCAGTCGATATCAAAGTGACTGAGCTGACGCTATCGCGAGCAGGCTCGCTCCCACAGGTTTGCTCGGCGTTGCACATACCCATGCGCCCATCCGAGTCCTTCTGTGGGAGCGGGCTTGCTCGCGAAAGCGGTGCGTCAGGCAACATTGATGCTGGATGTTCTGGCGTCTTTGCGAGCAAGCTCGCTCCCACAGGGTGGGTAGGGTCAGGCCTTGGCGTCCAGGCAGGTTGCGTCAATGGTGCAGCGGTAGCTTTTTTCCCGGTCGCCGCTGGCGGTGACTTTGTCGATCGACCAGCGACCACGCATGAAGTCCGGCCAGGACGGGTCCAGCAGTACGATGCCTTCGGCGGACAGCCCCGGGTTGCCAGGGCATTCGATCTTTACCTTGAGGGCTTCGCGCTCCATCCGCCGCACCTCGCCTTCACCGGCGGCGCGGGCGTCGTCTGCGCTCTGAAAGCGTTGGCGCAGGGTCTTGAACGGCGCGATGCCGCTCTTCTCGACCTGCAGCTTGCCGGCCGCCGCATCCCACCAATGGGTCTTGCAGCCCTGGTACTTGGCTCGGGCGGTTTCATCAAACTTGGCCGAAATGAAGGCGTGGTCGCCCGGGCGATTGTTGGTCGTCACCGACAGTTTCATCTCGGGCAGGACCTTGCCCGACAACGACTTCGCCTGGCCGCGCCGGGCCAGCACATACAGCTCGTTGACTGGTTTGGCGACGGCGTCATAACGATGGGCCAGGCGAGTGAGGAACCCCATGTCGGTTTCGTTGGACTGGTCAATGTGCTCGATTTTTATCAGCGACAGGTCCGGCGCCACACGGGGCGAAAACCCGTGCCTGGAAGTCAGCTGACGAAACAGCGCCCCCAGGGTCGTCGGACCATGGCTGACGGATCGGCGCTGCTTGAAGCCTGTCTGGTCCGCCGCGCTGAACGGCGCCGCCATGGCCACCAGCACCAGTTGCAGCGGAAACAGGAACGGCGTGCGCCGAGTGATGACGAACTCGCCTTTGTCCACCAAGCCCGATTCCAGGTAACCGACCCGCAGGCCGATTTTCCCGCCCAGGCTGGGCAACCCTTCCAGACCGTCCAGGCTGATGGTGAGCGTCAGCTGATCGGACTCGATCCCCGCCGCGTCGACATGCTCCCACTTGAGCAGGCGTTCGATTAGCAGCGCGGCGTTCGCGCCATAAATCTCCACCGCAGGCGTAAACCCCAATGCCATGTCGCCTCCTTAATCGCAGGCCGAAACCGGTGGGGTTGCCACGGGCTTGAGGTCCACTTCCGGCAAGACCACCCACACACCCGCCGGCAATACCGGGCCCCCTTCAGCCAATCCGGGATTGAGACGCCAGAGCGCCTCCTCGACGAGGTCGTCGCAACGTTCCAGCTCCCGATAGAGCTAGAGATTCACCGAATCACCGGCGATACTTCGAACCCTACGCATTGGCGAACTCCTTCAAATCAACCACCCAGCCCACCACCATCGCCGAGCCGTCATCAATGATTGCGGTCTGGGTTTCCGTGACATTGTTGATCTGCCACAGGCCCCAGTTGCGGCCGATGCCATCGACCAACGGCAGTGGGACGCGCTGCGCCTGCAAAGCGCGCAACTCATCGAGGCGATCCATGGCGGTGGCGTACATCGATTTGCCGGTGATCGTCAGCCCTTGCAGGCCTTGGCCGATCTGGCTGGACTTGGGCTTGCTGGTGAGGATGTCGATGTTTTTCCAGCCGCCATCCGAGGTGTGTACCAACTGGTGGTACGCAAAATTTCTCGACAGGCCAAAGATGAAACTGCCGAGGGCCATTTGTTGACGCATCACGTACCTCCGTCGGTCAGGGCCGCGTCACTGCGCATGGCGAGTGAGTTGGACATGGATGTCAGGCCGAATTGGCCGGTGATCTGTTGCACCACCAGGTTCGCCAACTGGCTCGCACTGGCCTGGTCCTGGCCGTTGATGTAAATGTTGGCGGTCATGGTGTTTTGCTGTGTGTTTGCCTGGGTGCTGGCCAGGTCTTTGCTGACCTGCTCTGGCGCGGCGAGCCTGTCGACCGGGGCGACGAGTTTTTCCCCCAGAGACGCGCCGACATCGCTCCCCAGCCAGCCGCCCAGTAGTCCGCCAATCACGCCACCAATGGCAGTGCCGAGCACCGGCACGACACTCCCCAACGCAGCACCGGCCGCAGACCCCGCAGCAGCGCCGGCCCAGCCGCCACCTGCGGCGCCCAGGCCTGCGCCCATCATCCGCTTGTCGCCGGTCAGGACACCCTCGGCCACATCAGCGACGGGGCCGACTACTTTTAAGGGGCCTGGCGCCCTGCGAGTCATCGAGCGTAACGAGGCGGTTGGCGCGAGTGAAAAACGCCCTGCGCCTCCCAGTGAGCCTCGTGTACTGACGCGTATTTTCGACCCTCTCGGGGATTCGGGACGCTGGTTGGCATTGCTTGTATCCAGCTTGCCCACCCGAGGATTTCTGAAATCTTCGGAGATCACTTCACCCAATCGGCCGGGAAGGTGCGGAGCGGCCCTCCCCAACACCCGCTTGGCCACCTGACTGGAGATCTCATCCCCTACCGCCTTGAGTAGCACACCCACCAGCGGTTTGATCGCCGCGCCGATCAACACGATGGCCGCGGCGGCTTTGGGTGAGGACTCTGCCAATTCACTCATGCCATCGGCCAGCGAACCCAGCCACTGAAACGAGCTACCCGCCGAAGGCATCAGCGCGTTTCCCGTGGCCAACGACAAACGCTCGTTGCGGGCGTTGAGGATATTCAGTTGGCCTTGATGGGTTTTCGACAGCGCCAATGCATCCTGCCGCACCGAACCGTCGTTGCCCAATTGTGAAGTGGCGTATTGGCCTGGGTCTTTCACCTGTAGGAAGGCTGCGTTCACATCGGGCAGTTTCCGCGCCATGCGCAGCACGGCTTCATCGCCATTGCTGAATAACGTCGTGGCCAGGGCCGAGCGCATTTCGGCCGGTTGCGCGTTCAAGGCCGCCAGCACCGTCATCACCGTGCCAGGCGCCGTGTCCTTGCCACGCATGCCGCTCGCCACCGCCGTGGGTTCCAGGCCCAACTGTTTCCAGGCCGTTTGCTCGGTGGCGGAAACTTGGTCACCCTTGCCCAGGGCCGTGGTGAAGCTATCCAGCGCCACGCCGGCTTCCGCTTGTTTGGTACCGGTATTGAGCAATGCCGCCGTCACCGCTGCGGCTTGCACAGGGGCCAGGCCTGCCGTCGTCGCAGCCGCACCGTCACGCTGCAAGACCGCGCCAATTTCAGCCGGTTTCGCACCGTCGGGTAGCTTGCCCAACTGGTTGGTTGCATCCGCCAAGTCAAAAGCTTGAGCGCCGCTGAGCTTCATGGAGATGCGCCAGTCGGCCAGCATCTCGGCAACCTCCATGGCCGGTCTCTTGGTCGCCGTCGCGATGACAGCAGCATCCGAGGCGAAACGCGACAGCTCCGACGGTCGGTCCGCGGCAGTGGGCAAATCGTTGCCGATGCCTTTGCTGGCCGCCAGGCTTTGCATTCTCACCACTTCAACCGCCGGGGTGCCCCCGGCCGCCACCAGCTGAGCGGTGGCGACGTGCCGGGTTGACTCAGTCGTCTGTTCGATCTGGCGAGGGCTAAATCCGGTGACCTGCTTCAGATCGGCCATGGCCGAATCCATCGCTATCGCAGGTTTGAGCAGCGCCGGTGGTTCGATACCGCCACTGGACTTGCCCTTTTGCTCATTGGCCGACTCGCCCTTGGCGCCGGCGCCCATTGTTTGGGAGAACAATCGTTGCGCCGAAAGCTTTACAGTCAGCGACTCGATCGCCGTAGTCAGCAGCCCGAGCTTGAGACCGAGCGTCTCCAATGCCAGATCGAGGCTCGCCAATTGATCCCTGGCGAACGCGCCTTGTGCCGACACGCCACTGGTGAGGCTGGCATTACCGAACGCCAACCCAGGCTCATTGAAGGTTGCGTATTTGAGCGAATATCTATCGTCCGCCATCCCGCTCTACTCCTGTTTCACGCCAAGGCGAGTGATCGCGATGTCGTAGCGGCGCAAGGCCTTGCCGGCGTCCCACTCCAGGATTTCCGCCTCACTTACCGAGTAAATGAGCGGCACCACATCGAGGATCACTTCGATGTCGCGCTCCGAAAGAAGTCCGCCGGTTTGTTTAAAAAATCGTCGATGCGTACCTGTAGCTGGGTCCAGTCGGGCACAGTCAGGTGATCGAGGTCGGGGATCATCAGGCCAGTGCAATGGGCGGTGATGAACTCAGCGCGTTCCTTGGCCGTCTTCAGTTTTTTCATCGCCTTGGTGGCACGCAGCACCGGCATTTCCAGGGTCAACGAAGTCAGGCTGCGGCCCGCGACGTCGAGCGGTTGCAGCAGCTGCACCTGGTCGGGTTCGACCGCTGTGCTGTCCATCGATTCCAGGAAGTACGACGCCGGGCGCGTGGACATTTCGTGCACGTACTGGGCAATGCTCACGTAATCCGGGCGCTTGAGCTGGTCGAGTTCCTTGATCGACAGGCCGGTCGCCAGTTTGGCCAGTTCGAAGAACTGATCGTCCTCGTCATCGCCGGCACGGGACAGGGCCTCTTTTTGCGCGGCGTAGTACAGCGGCTTGAGTGGGAGCTGCTCGATCTGCGAGCCATCGTCACCGGTGATCGGCGACAGCAGCTCATGGGTAGGAGGCATCCAGGACATGAAATCAATTCCTTGGTGAATCAGAGGACAACCTGTGGGAGCGAGCTTGCTCGCGATGACGGCGGTGCGTTCAGCATCGAGGTGTCTGACACTCCGCTATCGCGAGCAAGCACGCTCCCACAGGGACTGCATCTGCCGGCTGGCAAAGGCTTAAGGCAACAACACCGCACGGCGCGCATCGCCAAGAATGTCGACGCCGTTGAGCACGAACTTCTGGGTGCGCACGTCGATGTCGATCACCGGCACGCCATTTTCCAGACGGTTGTAAGTGCGGCAGGACAACTCAAGATTGGTCTTGGGCTTCTCGCCCATCTTCAGCGTGGTTTCCTCAAGGGATTTCAACTTGCCGCCCACCGTGTGATAGGTGAACCAAGTGTTGCCGTCCTGGTCCTGGCCGGCTTCACGCACGTTGAGCAGAATGTCCTCGCCCACCGTCACGCCCAACGCCAGCATGACTTCCGGACCGAGGCCTTGCAGGGTCAGCTTGGCCGTCAGCACCTTGCCGCCCTTGGCCATTTCCTCGCCAATGAAACGGCCGCCACGCATCTCTTCCATGTCGAATTCGATTTTCGGCGGGGTGAAATCTTCCACGGTCGCCGACAACGGCAGGCCTTGCAGGGTGGCCGCGATGGCCTGTCTTACGCGGTTGGTAAACATTAGAGAACGTCCTCCAGGAACTGCTCGATGATTTCATCGCGGGCATTGAGTTGATAAATCATGTGTTCGTTCGGCGCGTAGCGGCCGTAGTCGATGACCACGTACCAGGTGCCGTTCTTGTACTTCTCGACGCTGTTCAATTCCGGGTGCAGGTACACGCTGCCGCCGGGAATGGTTGCGTCGGCCACCAGGGTTTGCAGCCAGTCGTTGATGCGCTTGACCTCCTGGTCCATGAACGACTTGGTCAGGTTCTTGGCCAGGGCATACTGGCCGGCCTTCACCACCTTGCGGCTGATGGCATCTTCCTGGCCGACGTAGCTGATGAACTTGCCGGTGATGGAGCGGTTGCCCAGCAGCGAGAAGCCGCCGAGGATCGTCCGGGCGTAGTAGCTGACGCCGTAGCGATTGAGCAGATCGCCTTCGGTGGAGGTGTCGAGGATGTTGTATTCGACGGTGCGCGAAACGTCCTCGGCGAAGGTCACCTGGTTGCCCGGGCTCTCCCACTGCTTGACCTTGGCAAGCGCGGCGATGGCCAGGCTCGACGGGGCCAGGAAGACGTTTTTCTTCGCGGCCTTGGAGTACACCGCCGGCATGTTGTGCACCACCAGGCAACGGTCGAAACCGAGGTCCGCGCCGCCCAGCTCCTGGCTGTAGGTCACTTGGTCGGCAACCGAGGCGTCCTTGCCATCGAGCACCACACGGGCCTTGATGCGCTTGCCAAACGAAGCGAATTCGCTGGCCACGGCCTTGGTGCCGGTGAAGCCCGGCGCGCCGATGATGGTCAGGTCTTCGGCCACGCCACTCAACGCGGCCAGGCCCAACTTGCGCCCGGTCTGCGCCTCGATGCCGCCGATCACGTTGTTCTGCGTGTCGGCCAGGGTCGCGCCCTCTTCGACGATGACCACGTAGACCGGCACCTTGACCACTTTGAGAATCTGGTAGACCGCCTGGAACAACGTACCCGCCTCGGCACCGCTCGGGTCCAGCTGGGCCTGGGTGGTGAAGCTGTTGATACGGAACGGGGTGTTTTTCGGAATCAGCGGATTGGCATTCGGCGCAGTGCCGACCAGACCGATGACGTTGTCACCCAGGCCACCCATGGCCTCGGGAGATTCAGTGGCATTGACGGTAATGCCGTTGTGCTCGAAGTTCAAAACCTCAGCCATGGTTATTCAGCCTTCTTGGTGGTGGCCTTTTTGGCCGGGTTGGATGCAGGAGCCGGTTCGACGGCTTCGGTTTTTTTCAATGCCAGGCGACCGGCGCTGCGCAAAGCGTTGGCCTCGACGTCGAGCAGATCGAGTTCCTGGCCGACGGTCGACCAGTGCCCGCCTCCGGTGGGGAATGGGAGGAGCACGGTGTAGGTTTGGCGTAGTGCCATTTGGGTTTCTCCGGATATGAAAAAAGCCCCTGGGGAAGGGGCTGTTGGGTGTTGTTGAAATTTGACGGTCAAAAAAATGCCCCGTGGTGCGGGGCGACTTATTGGGTTTGACTGACGAACCAGGGCAGCACGACGGGGCGGTATTGGCTGTCGGGGAAACTTGGTGACTGCGGCCAGTCCCGGAGGGCCTGCCGGTAGATAAGCAATTCGGAAAACTGAGCGTCCGTCAGGGTAGTCTCCTGTTTCAAGTCCTGTTCATCTCGATGACGTATCACGAGCCACTCGCTGGCGTGAATCTGCGCGTCGCGCCAGGCTCGCTCGCTGGCGGCCAGGGAATCGCCCTCCCTCACCGGCTCGACAAATGCCTCCCCGTCGTACCGCCAGCCGTGCCTGACTTCTCCGCCGCATGGCTTCCACATCAAATCCGGGTGGAAACGTCCTGCGGGATCGACCTCCGTCACCTCATGCACAACGCTGTCTTGTATCAATGCCCACATGTTGATCACCATCTGATAACTACTTGACCGGGCGACCCATTGCCGCCGTTGCCGTTTTCATTGCCGCCGCCCCCGCCGCTGCCGGCAAGCGTACTAGACGAACCGCCTTGCTCAACTGAACCTGCTCCTGCCCCATAACCTCGGCCGCCCGCGCCATGTCCGCCGCCGTATATGGATCCAGAAGAAGCCAGGCCATTGTCGTGGCGAGTTGCATGTCCACCTGAGCCCAAAGTGGTATTGATATCTCCTCCTGAGCCAAGGCCCGCTCTGCCGCCGTACCACTTCGACGCACCAGCACCGCCCGTTGCACTCATGAAACTGCCGAAAGATGATGCATTGCCAGGCGCTCCGTCGCCATCACTTCCGGCCCAGCCAGCCCCACCAGCGCCGACAGTAACCGTGACAGAGGAAACGCCGCTCAGGTCTACCAACCCTTCGGA
>NZ_JABAEE010000132.1:0-9070 GCF_023701885.1 Pseudomonas sp. CG7
GTTCTACACGCAGATCAAGAACGGCGCGCCGTTCGAAGTGTTCCTCGCCGCCGATGACACCACCCCGGCCAGGCTCGAAAGCGAAGGCGACACCGTCAAGGGCTCGCGTTTCACCTATGCCATCGGCCCCCTGGCGCTGTGGTCGGCCAAGGCCGGTTATGTCGACAACAAGGGCCAAGTCCTCCAGCATGACGACTTCCAACACCTGTCCATCGCCAACCCGAAAACCGCGCCCTATGGCCTGGCCGCGACCCAGGTGCTGGACAAGCTCGGCTTGACCGCCCAGGTCAAAGGCAAACTCGTCGAAGGCCAGAACATCACCCAGGCCTATCAGTTCGTCTCCACCGGTAACGCTGAACTGGGCTTCGTCGCCTTGTCCCAGGTGTACAAGGACGGCAAGGTAACGGGCGGCTCGGCGTGGATCGTCCCGGCGGACCTGCACGATCCGATCAAACAGGACGCGGTGATCCTCGACAAAGGCCGGGACAACCCCGCCGCCGCCGCCCTGGTGGATTACCTTAAAGGCCCGAAAGCCGCCGCCATCATCCAGACCTACGGTTACCAACGCTAAATGCCCCTGACCAGCGCCGATTACGCCGCCATCTGGCTGACCCTGAAACTGGCGTCATTGACTACGGTGATCCTGCTGCTCATCGGCACGCCCATCGCATTGTGGCTGTCGCGCACCCGCTCCTGGCTGCGCGGGCCGGTGGGTGCGGTGGTGGCATTGCCCTTGGTGCTGCCGCCCACGGTGATCGGCTTCTATCTGTTGCTGGCGTTGGGGCCGAACGGCTGGATCGGCCAGTTCACCCAAGCCCTCGGGTTGGGCACCCTCACCTTCAGTTTCACCGGGTTGGTGATCGGCTCGGTGATCTATTCCATGCCGTTTGTGGTGCAGCCGTTGCAGAACGCCTTCGCCGCCATCGGCAGTCGCCCCTTGGAAGTCGCCGCCACTTTGCGGGCCGGGCCCTGGGACACGTTTTTCAGCGTCATCCTGCCCCTGGCCCGCCCCGGTTTCATCACCGCGGCGATCCTCGGTTTCGCCCACACCGTTGGCGAATTCGGCGTGGTGCTGATGATCGGCGGCAACATCCCGGAGAAAACCCGGGTGGTGTCAGTGCAGATCTACGACCATGTCGAAGCCCTGGAATATGCCCAGGCCCACTGGCTGGCGGCGGCGATGCTGGTGTTTTCATTCCTCGTGCTGCTGGCGCTGTACTCCAGCCGCCGAGCCCGCGCTGGCTGGAGCTGATCGATGATTCACGCGCGTTTGCAACTCGACCATGGGGCGTTTTCCCTGGACCTGGATGTGCAACTGCCGGGCCGTGGCGTGACAGCCTTGTATGGGCCTTCCGGTTCCGGCAAGACCACCTGCCTGCGCTGCATTGCCGGATTGGAACGGCCGGCCCAGGGGTTTATCGAAGTCAATGGCCACGTGTGGCAGGACAGTGAGCGCGGTGTGTTCGTGCCGCCCCACAAGCGTCCCGTGGGGTACGTGTTCCAGGAGGCGAGCCTGTTTGCCCATCTGTCGGTGCGGGCCAACCTGGCATTCGGCCTCAAGCGCATTGCACCGGCACAACGGCGGGTGGACATGGACCAGGCCACCGACCTGCTGGGCATCGGGCACTTGCTCGATCGGCAGCCGCACAACCTCTCCGGCGGCGAACGCCAACGGGTGGGCATCGCCCGCGCCTTGCTCACGAGCCCGCGACTGTTGCTGATGGATGAGCCGCTGGCGGCCCTCGATACCCGACGTAAAAACGAGCTCCTGCCTTATCTGCAACGGCTCCACGATGAGCTGGACATCCCGGTGCTGTACGTCAGCCATTCCCAGGACGAAGTGGCGCGCCTGGCCGATCACATCGTGCTGCTCGACGCTGGCCGCGCCCAGGCCAGCGGCCCCATCGGCGAAACCCTGGCCCGGCTCGACCTGCCATTGGCCCGGGGGGATGACGCCGGAGTGGTGATCGAAGGCAAGGTCAGCGGCTATGACCCGGCGTATCAATTGCTGACCTTGAACCTGCCCGACAGCCAACTGAACGTCCGCGTGGCCCATACCTCACTGGCCCTCGGCCAATCGCTGCGCTTCAAGGTCCAGGCCCGGGATGTCAGCCTCAGCCTGGCGAATGATGCCCAGACCAGCATTCTCAACCGCCTGCCGGTCACCGTGATCAGCGAACAGGCCGCCGACAACGCCGCCCATGTGCTGATCCGCCTGGAAGCGGCCGGCACCCCGCTGCTGGCGCGCATTACTCGCTACTCCCGCGACCAGTTGAAGCTGCACCCTGGGCAGGTGTTGTGGGCACAGATCAAGGCGGTGGCGGTGTTGGCTTAGGGTATCGAGCCACACCACTCTATTGTGGGAGCGGGCTTGCTCGCGAAGGCGACGGCACATTCAATACTTTTGCTGGCTGACTCACCGCTTTCGCGAGCAAGCCCGCTCCCACAGGTTTGGGGGGACCTTAAAATCTTGGCACGACCAGAACAGCCTGCGGTCAATGAATTCACAGGCCACCGGATTCGTTGCCAAGGATTTTTTTCATGCCCGACACCCTGCCGCCGGATGCACTGCCGGCCGACCTGCATTATGTCGATGACACGGCCCCGGGCATCACCCGCAAGAAGCTCCGGGGCAAATTCTGTTATTTCGACCCGCAGGGCCAACGCATCACTGACGCCGCCGAGATCCAGCGCATCAACGCCCTGGCGGTGCCGCCGGCCTACACCGATGTCTGGATTTGCACCGACCCCCGTGGTCATCTCCAGGCCACCGGGCGCGATGCCCGCGGGCGCAAGCAGTATCGCTACCATGCGCGCTGGCGTGAGGTGCGCGATGCGGACAAGTATTCGCGGATGCTGGAGTGCGGACGCGCCCTGCCGCGCTTGCGCAAACGCCTGGAAGAAATCCTCGCCACGCCCGGCTTCAGCCGCGACAAAGTGCTGGCCACGGTCATCACCCTGCTGGACGTGACCCTGATCCGCGTCGGCAACCCCCAATACGCTCGCGCCAATCGCTCCTACGGCCTGACCACCCTGCGCAACAAACATGTCGAGGTCAACGGCAGCGCCATCGCCTTCCAGTTCCGTGGCAAGAGCGGCGTCGAGCACCAGATCACCGTGAAGGACCGGCGCCTGGCGCGGATCATCAAGCGCTGCCAGGAGATCCCCGGGCAGAACCTGTTCCAATACCTGGACGAACATGGCGAGCGCCACTCCATCAGCTCTTCGGACATCAACGCCTACCTCAAGACGCTGACCGGCGCCGATTTCACCGCCAAGGATTACCGCACCTGGGCCGGCAGCGCAGCGGCGCTGGCCGGGCTGCGAGCGCTGCGTTGGGAAACCGAGACCGAAGCCAAGAAACACGTCACCGAGATGGTCAGGCAGGTCTCCCGACAGCTGGGCAACACGCCGACCGTCTGTCGTAAATGCTACATCCACCCCGCAGTAGTAGAAGGTTTCCTGCTCGGTGCCCTGAAGGCCTTGCCCAAACCCCGGGCCCGCAAAGGCCTCAGCGAAGAAGAAGCCGGACTGGCGCTATTCTTGAAGCGTATGACCCAAACGGCCGAGGCCTGCGAACAGGCGCAATCGGGTTAATGCAATGGACCCGCGGCGAGTCAAAGAGGTGGAACATCGGCAGACCACCGGACTCCCAATTGTAGGGCACGACCACTGCGCAGGTATTCAAAAAGGGTGAAATCGACAGGAGTTTCAGATGTCCGAACACATCGTCCATTTTCATTGCCAGATCGACCAGGGAACCACGGAACGCTTTCGCGACAACTGCCTGGAGGCCATCGAGCAAGGCGCCGACTCACTGATGCTCAACCTCTCCACCGTCGGCGGCAGCACCAACTTCGGTTTTACGCTGTATACCTTCATCAAGTCCCTCCCGGTGCCGGTGCGTGCAGTCAACGCCGGCAATATCGAGTCGATGGGCATCGTCATGTTCCTGGCCGCCAGCGACCGCACCACCACCCCCCATTCGCGCTTCCTGATTCATCCGATGAACTGGTATTTCGGCCAGAAATCCGTGGACCACTCACGCTTGCGCGAGTACCTGTCCAGCCTGGACAACGACGTGGCGCGGTACGTGGAGATCTACGTCAAGGAAACCGCCGGCGCGGCGACCCAATTGGATATCTTCAAGTGCCTGTGCGCCGAGGAACGAGTGATTCCGGCCGAGAATTCCCTGGCCTTTGGCATCGCCCACCGGGTCGAACAAGTGGTGTTCCCTGCGGAAGCCAAGCATTGGAAAGTCAGCGGCGGTGAAGATTAAACAATGGCATTGACAAATAACATGTTCGTTGGCTTTTCAATTAAAAGCGGCAATCTTGTACAACTTCAAAGCGAAGCGGCTGTATAACTTTTTCCCTATGCTTAACAAGCTGGTTACCGCTCGTCGCCAACGAAACGTTTTCTTTAAACTTCCCTCGGGAATTTCCTTTCACAGTTAGGCGAGGCAGTTTTTGCTCGCTTTAACCAAAATGAGGATTCTCAAAATGGCTAACACCGGAAACAAGAACCCAGGTAATTTCGCAAATGATCGTGAGAAAGCTTCGGAAGCCGGCAAGAAAGGCGGACACGCTTCGGGCGGCAATTTTGCAAATGACCGGGAAAAAGCCTCTGAAGCCGGCCGCAAAGGTGGCGAACGCAGCCATGGCGGCGGCAGGAAATCGTAACCTGGAAAACCGTCGGGGCGCAGTACTGCTGCGCCCTGGCGCTTAACCGCACCGAGGCCGCCCATGAGCAACCAGGATCGATTCATCATCAGTTTCATCAGCAACAACCAACCTGACAATCGTGTGGTGCAGGCAAGCACCGAGACATTGAGTGCCGACGAAGCCGAAGCACTCTTGAGGACGACGTTCAGTGAACTCAAGGATGTTGAACTCAGCGATGTCCAAGTTCAGAAAAAAACCCGGCCCAACGAAGAAGAACATGGTGTGCCGGGGCATTTCAAACAACCGTAGTTCAAACTAACTGCGCGGCGTCCTATCCCGCTTTATTACTTCGAACACTTCGTGGCGAGGGAGCTTGCTCCCGCTGGGCTGCAAAGCAGCCCCCCTCTATTGCTCAACTCGGTCAGTGATACGCCTGAGGGTTAATGGGGCTGCTGCGCAGCCCAGCGGGAGCAAGCTCCCTCGCCACAAAAAAGCGGAATTTCGACAACCTTTTAATGGGCGTGATCCCCAGTCGGATCCTTGATCTGCCACACCTGCCCTTTCTGCCAGGCGTCCGCCCCGGGATCGATCGCCGGCGCTTCAATACCCGCTCGGGCCCGCTTTTTCGCTTCGCTGTCGATGCCCATCCGACCGTCCCGCTCGCGTACCAGCCGTGAGTTGATCTGCCCGTCGGCCGTGAAGCCCATCATCAACTGAGGCACTCCGTAAGGCAGTGCGTTGCCCTGTTCGGTGTGCCAGGTGTGCCAGGTCTTGCCATAGGTGCCGACCAGGTTTTCCATCAGCCGGGTTTCCGCGGCCTGGGGGATCCCCGGTGCGATCAATTGCCCGGATTTCACCTCATGCACATGGCTGTGCCACAGCTGTTTTTCACTGGCTGGCAACCCTTCGAACAAACGCTTGCTGATGATGTACTCGACGCCCATCAGCTTGGCGCCGGAGGTGTTGCCGTCGAAGATCGCGCACTGAAAGACTTCCTCGTTCAGCGCCGTGCAGTAGTGATGCGCTTCCATCTGCCCGGACATCCGCCCGTTATAGAAATGAAAACCATCGAGGTAGGTGTCCAGGGCCCGCAACGGCGGTTTGTCCTGCAGGAGCCGCGCCCCGGTTTCCAGCGGCGCGGTGGTCGGGGTCTTCGCAGCGCCCGGCGCATCGACGGGCGAGCCGCTCGTGCCGCCCGCGCAACCGGTCAATCCCAAAGCCGACGCCCAAAGCAGTGTCCAGGCGCCATAAACGCTTCGATCTGGCATGTCATCTCTCCTTTTCATGACTGTTCATGAGAAAGACAGTGCCGGGGGCGGGTTTGATTTTCCTGGCGGCCTACCGACGAATGGCGCGCCTCGGCGACTTCTGGGATCAACCGGCGCTATGGATTTGCTTCACCGTCTCGATCCAGCTCGGGTCCAGGCGCGACTGTTCGGTGTCCAGGCCCAGCGCCTGCATCTTGGCCAGATGCGCGTCGGCCTCTCGCGCCAGGGAACCCTGGGCGCTGGAGTTGGCGTCCAGCTGATGCATCTGCGCCAGCCCCAGGTGATAGAAGCGCAGCAGCTTCATGGCGGCGGGGTCCTGGGCCTGCACACCGGCCGTCACCTGGTGCATGACGTTGGTGATTTTCATCAGGCTGCGCTTGAGTTGCCAGCCGTACACCGCGGCGGCCATCCACGGCTGCGACCAGAAATACTGGCGCATCAGGACCGCCATCGCCAACACGGCGACAATCACTCCGCCCAGGTTGAAGCGAAAGTTATCGCCTCCGGGCGTACCCAACAGCATCACGGCCAGGCTGGACAGCAACATCGCCAGGGCCAGGAACACCACCGCGATGATCAGGGTGCTGCGGCGGGTCTGCCTGCGGTAGGTGTCGCCATCCCACGGTTTGATCTCGAACATCGTGGCGCAATTTCCTTGTACGGCATCAAAAGAGTCACGCATTATCGCCTGCCCGGTCGATTTAGCTATGCTGGGGCTCATTTTGTATCGCTACCGACTCGCCGGGCGAGAATCGAAGTCCATGGCGATGGCGCAAGGATCGTGCGATCTTTCGGTGTGGACGTTTTTTTCAAGATGCCGTCGTTGTGTGCATGGCATCGTTTTCAAGGAAAGCTGAATGACTCAAAGACATGTAATCAACGCTTCGGTAAGCCCGAAAGGCAGCCTGGAAACCTTGTCCCAGCGCGAAGTGCAACAACTGAGCGAAGCCGGCTCCGGCAGCATCTACGACCTCTTCCGCCAGTGCGCCCTGGCCATCCTCAATACCGGCGCCCATGTCGATAACGCCAAGACCATCCTGGAAGCCTACAAGGACTTCGAGATCCGCATCCACCAGCAGGACCGGGGCGTGCGCCTGGAGCTGCTGAACGCGCCAGCCGACGCGTTCGTCGACGGCGAAATGATCGCCAGCACCCGCGAGATGCTGTTCAGCGCCCTGCGCGACATCGTCTACACCGAGAACGAGCTGGACAGCCAGCGCATCGACCTCAGCTCGTCCCAGGGCATCAGCGACTACGTGTTCCACCTGCTGCGCAACGCCCGCACCCTGCGCCCGGGTGTCGAGCCGAAAATTGTCGTGTGCTGGGGCGGTCATTCGATCAACACCGAAGAATACAAATACACCAAGAAGGTCGGCCACGAACTGGGCCTGCGCAGCCTGGACATCTGCACCGGCTGCGGCCCGGGCGTGATGAAAGGCCCGATGAAAGGCGCCACCATCGCCCCCGCCAAGCAGCGCATCCATGGCGGGCGCTACCTGGGCCTGACGGAGCCGGGCATCATCGCCGCCGAGGCACCGCACCCGATCGTCACCGAGCTGGTGATCCTGCCGGACATCGAGAAACGCCTGGAAGCCTTCGTGCGGGTCGGCCACGGCATCATCATCTTCCCGGGCGGCGCCGGCACGGCGGAAGAGTTCCTCTACCTGCTGGGTATCCTGATGCACCCGGCCAACCAGGACCTGCCCTTCCCAGTGGTGCTCACCGGGCCGAAAAGCGCCGCGCCGTACCTCGACCAGTTGCACGCGTTTGTCGGTGCCACCCAGGGCGAGGCGGCGCAGAAGCACTATCAGATCATCATCGACGACCCGGCCGAAGTGGCCCGGCAGATGACCCAGGGGCTCAAGGAGGTCAAGCAATTCCGCCGCGAACGCAACGACGCCTTCCACTTCAACTGGCTGCTGAAGATCGACGAGGGCTTCCAGCGCCCGTTCGACCCGACCCACGCCAACATGGCCAGCCTGGGCCTGAGCCGCGCCCTGCCGGCCCACGAACTGGCCGCCAACCTGCGCCGGGCGGTTTCGGGGCTCGTGGCCGGTAACGTCAAGGACCAGGGCATCCGCCTGATCGAGGAACACGGCCCTTACGAAATCCACGGCGACCCCGCCATCATGGAACCCCTCGACCGCCTGCTCCAGGCCTTCGTCGCCCAGCACCGCATGAAACTGCCGGGCGGCGCGGCGTATGTGCCGTGCTATCGCGTGGTGACCTGATCTATCCAAGCACCGCAGATCCCATGTGGGAGCGAGCTTGCTCGCGATGGCGTCAGCACATCCAATATTGATGCAAGCCGACCCACCGCTTTCGCGAGCAGGCTCGCTCCCACAAGGGGTCTGCTGTGGTTACAGAATCCGCATCAGCCCGGCGTCATCCACTTCAAGGCCTAGCCCGAGGTAATCCTTGATCTGCGGATGAAGGGTCACCACTGGGTGCGTGTGCGTTGCCGTCACCACCAGGACGTCAGCCCCGGCGGCCTCGCCTGCCCGGATCCCGGCCTCGGCGTCTTCAAAGACCAGGCACTCCTGGGGCGCCACGTGCAGGCGTTCGGCAGCCAGGCGATAGCAGGCGGGGTTGGGCTTGCCGTCGCTGACGTCTTCGGCGGTGACCATCACGGCGGGACGGGGGATGCCCGCCGCTTCCATGCGACGCAAGGCCAACGCCATGGGCGCGGAGGTGACGATTGCCCAGCGCTCCGGCGGCAGGCTTTCCAGGAACGCCAGCGCACCGGGCACTTGCACCACCCCTTCGACGTCTTCGATTTCTTCCTGGGTAATCTGCTCGGCCTGCGCCTCGGCATCCACTCCCGGCAGGTGCTGGCGGGCAATGGTGTCGATGGCGCGCACGCCATGGATGGTCGGCAGGAACGTCGCCACGTCCACGCCATGGCTCAGGGCCCAGCGTGTCCAGATCCGTTCGGCGGCGGCGATGGAATTGAGCAGCGTGCCGTCCATGTCGAACAGGAAGGCGCGGTAGGCGATGTTGGAGCGCAGAGTGACAGGCATCGGATCCTCAATGATGAAGGGGCGCATGACGGCCACTGTAACATCGCCAGGCACCGAACCTGTGGGAGCGGGCTTGCTCGCGAAGGCGGTGGATCAGTCCTGTCTCATATACACAACT
>NZ_JABAEE010000132.1:9139-9470 GCF_023701885.1 Pseudomonas sp. CG7
CGCGCTCGCGCCTCGCCCGGAAGCCTGGGTCAACTCGCTGTTTATTTCTTTCAATCCCACCGGTTTCGCGCCGCAACCCCGGCTCCCACATTTGGATTTGAGTTGAGTCACACAGCAGCGATCTACACCAACCGCTCGATCGGCTGATGCTGCCACACCCGCTTGTAGTACAGCGTCTGCAACAGCAGCATGCTCAGGTAAGCCACCGGAAACGCCATCCACACCCCTTGCAGCCCGAAGCGGGCGTCCAGCAGATACGCCGCCGGCACTTGCACGGCGACGATGCAGAAGATCGAAATGGCGACCGGCGCCAGCACCGTGCCGCTGGCGC
>NZ_JABAEE010000132.1:9520-10850 GCF_023701885.1 Pseudomonas sp. CG7
AGCATGATATGCAGCAGGTGTTCGGCCTGGATCCGCGCCGCCGGGTCAGTGATGAACAGCCCCAACAGCCAGTGGGACAACAGATAGCCCAGCAGCACCAGCCCACCGGTGAGCCAGAGGTTGATCGCCAGCCCCGTGCGCAGGATCGGCCCCAGGCGCTCCAGGCGTCCGGCGCCGATGGCCTGGGCGCCGAGGATCGCGGCGGGGATGGCAGGCGACAGCGCCGGAAACTGCGCGTAGTTGACGATCTGCGTCACCGCGCCGTAGGCCGCCGTGGCCTCGGAACCGTGGCGATTGACCAGCGCGAGGATCACCAACTCCGACAACGAGATCACCACCATCTGCAACCCTGTGGGCAGGCCAATGCGCAGCACTTTGCCGAGGATGTCCTTGTCCAGGCGCATCGCCGCGAACAACGCACGGTCCGGCGCCAGGGCATGCTCGCGACGATTCAGGCGCCACGCCAGCATCAGCATCGCCGACGTCGTCCCCACCAGCCCCGCCCATGCCGCGCTCTGGATGCCCATCTGGGGCAAACCCAGCCAGCCGCGAATCAACGCCGGCGTGAGCAGCAGCCCGACACTGGTGGACACCAGCAGCGCCAACATCGGTGACACCGTATCGCTCACCCCGCGCAGCAGTTGGGTGAACAGCACGAATACCAGCAACATCGGCAAGATCCACAGCATGACCCGGGCATAGGAAACGGCGTCCTCCAGCACATCGGCCGGCGTGCCGAGCCCCTGCAACGCCTCCCGCGCAAAGACACTGCCAAGCACCGCCGCCGCCAGGCCGATGATCGCCCCCAGCAATAAGGTCGCCCCGGCAATCGCCTTCACCTTGCCGGTTTCGCCGGCGCCATAGGCCTGCCCGATCAACACCCCGGCCCCCGCGCCCAGGCCGATCACCAACGCGATAAAGAAAAACACGATGGGAAACATGCCCGACACCGCTGCCAACGCCTGGGTCCCCAGCATCTGGCCGATGTAGATGCTGTTGAGCGTGCCGGACATGGACTGCAGGAAGTTGGACAGGACCATGGGAAGCAGGAACAGGAGATAGGTTTTCCAGAGAGGCTGGGTGGGCATGGGAGCTCTGATGGCAGGTTTGAAAATCCGGGTGCCGGTAATTTAGCTCAATCCATACAACTCGTTTCAGAAGATTCGGCGCAGGCTGCTCTTATGGCTCTTATGGCTCTTGTGGCTCTTTTTCCCCTGTGGCTCATCTCGATCACTGCATCAACGGGCCATGGACCTCTATAAGAGAAAATACACATGTCAGAGAGCAGGGGAGTGGGAGTGGGGGGGGGGGGGGGGGGGGGGGGGGGGGG
>NZ_JABAEE010000133.1:0-10658 GCF_023701885.1 Pseudomonas sp. CG7
CACCATGACCCTCGCCGCCCCCGAACTGCTGGCGCCCGCCGGCACCCTGAAAAACATGCGTTATGCCTTCGCCTACGGTGCCGACGCGGTGTCCGCCGGCCAGCCGCGCTACAGCCTGCGGGTGCGCAACAACGAATTCGCCCACGGGACCCTGGCCTTGGGCATCGCCGAGGCCCAGGCCATGGGCAAGCGCTTCTACGTGGTGGTGCACATTGCCCCGCACAACGCCATGCTGCGGACCTTTCTCAAAGACCTCGAACCGGTGATTGCCATGGCACCGGACGCGCTGATCATGTCAGACCCGGGGTTGATCATGCTGGTTCGCCGGCATTTTCCGCAGATGCCAATTCACCTATCGGTGCAAGCCAACACGGTGAACTGGGCGAGCGTTGAGTTCTGGCAGCAGCTAGGTCTGTGTCGGATCATCTTGTCCCGGGAACTGTCCCTGGAAGAAATCGCCGAGATTCGCGAGCAAGTCCCGGCCATGGAGCTGGAAGTGTTCGTCCATGGGGCGCTGTGCATGGCCTATTCGGGGCGCTGCCTGCTGTCCGGTTATATGAACAAGCGCGATGCCAACCAGGGCAGCTGCACCAACGCCTGCCGCTGGAAATACTCGGCGCAGCCGGCGGTGGAAAATGCCGTGGGCGACATTGTGCAGAGCTATCAGCCCGAACCGACCCTGGGCCTCGGCGCGCCCACCGACCAGGTGTTTCTACTCCAGGAAGCCAATCGCCCGGACGAGTCCATGCCGGCCTTCGAGGATGAGCACGGCACCTACATCATGAACGCCAAGGACCTGCGGGCCGTGCAACACGTCGAGCGCCTGGCGCGCATGGGCGTGCATTCCTTGAAGATCGAAGGCCGCACCAAGTCGCACTTCTATTGCGCGCGCACCACCCAGGTGTATCGCCGGGCCATCGATGATGCGGTGGCCGGCCGGGAATTCGATCGCGGCCTGATGACCGACCTGGAGTCCCTGGCCCAGCGTGGCTACACCGAAGGCTTCCTGAGACGCCACGTGCATGACGAGTACCAGAATTACCAGAACGGCAGCTCAGTGTCGGAGCGTCAGCAGTTCGTCGGCGAACTGACCGGCGCACGGCGCGCACGCCTGGCCGAAGTGCGGGTGAAGAACCGTTTTGGCCTGGGTGATCACATGGAACTGATGACCCCCAAGGGCAACTTCCACTTCGACCTGCATCAATTGCAGGACATCAAGGGCCAGGCCATCGATGTGGCACCGGGGGACGGGCATGTGGTGTACGTGCCGATCCCGGATGCGGTGGATTTGCGGTTTGGGTTGTTGATGCGGGATGTCAGATCGGTGCCCACATGAGATCGATTCGTGGCGAGGGAGCTTGCTCCCGCTGGGCTGCGCAGCAGCCCCTATAACCCCAGGTAAGCAGGACCACTGAGCTGCCTGTTGAATGGGGCCGCTGCGCGGCCCAGCGGGAGCAAGCTCCCTCGCCACAATGGTGTATGACTTGAATTAGCGGAACGACTTGCCCGGCAGAAACTGCCGAAGGCTGCGATCCTCCGCTTCCGATAGGGCCTGGTAGCCCAGGCGAAAACATCTGGATCGAGAGCGAAAGATCGCAGCCTTCGGCAGCTCCTGCTGCTCCGGGTCAGATCCGGAACTGCCCCACCAGTTGACCCAGGCGCTGGCCCAGGTCGGCCAGGCTGCGGGACGTCTGGGCGCCGAGTTGGGTTTCGTCGGCGACGCTGTCCACGGCCACGGCGATCTGATGCACGCTGCGGTTGATTTCTTCGGCCACGGCGGTCTGTTCTTCGGCGGCGCTGGCGATCTGGGCGTTCATCGAGTTGATGGTGCCGATCAGCTGCGCCATGGTGTCCAGGGAGGCGCCCGCCTCGTTGGCCCGTTCCGAGGTGCCATCGCCGGCCTCGCTGGAACGACGCATCGCTTCCACTGCCGCGTGGGTGCCCGATTGCAGCCGGTCGATCATGCCCTGGATTTCCTGGGTACTTTGCTGGGTCCGGCTGGCCAGGGCCCGCACTTCATCGGCCACCACCGCGAACCCACGCCCCGCCTCGCCGGCACGCGCGGCCTCGATGGCGGCGTTGAGGGCCAGCAGGTTGGTCTGCTCGGCGATCGAACGAATCACCCCGAGCACACTGACAATCGAAGCCACGTCTTGCTGCAGGCTGTCCAAGGACACGCCGCTGCTGCGGATATCGTTCACCAGCGCATGAATCTGTTGGATGCTGCCTGCCACCACGCGCTTGGCCGATTGGCCTTCTTCGTCGGTCTGCTGGGCCGCGACGGCAGCGCCCTGGGCACTGCGAGCGACTTCCTGGGCCGCCGAGGACATCTCGTTGATCGCCGTGGCGACCTGATCGGTTTCGTGGCGTTGACGCTCCATCGCCTGTTCGGAGCGCTGGGCCTGCTCGGAGACTTGGGTCACCAGGCCGGTCAGTTGCGAGGTCATGTCGGTGATCTGTCGCCCCAGGCCGTGGATCTTGTCGACGAAGCGGTTGAACGAACCGGCCAACTGGCCCAGTTCATCCTGGCTGGTAATCGCCAGGCGCCGGGTCAGGTCACCCTCGCCCGCCGCGATGTCATCGAGGTTGTCTTTCATCAGGTGCAGGGGGCGCAGGATCGTGTTGGCGAGCACCAGGCCCACCACCGCAAGCACCAGCAACACCACGGCGGCGATCCCGACAATGCTCAGTACCACGCCTTGCAGGCGATCGTGGACCTTGGCTTCCACCAGCGCCACCTGGGCTTCGATGCCGTCCAGGTTGACTGAACTACCGACCGCCAGGTCCCACTTGGGCAGGTATTCGGTGTAGCCGAGCTTGGGCACCAGGTCCTTGCTGCCGGGCAGCGGCGAGCTGTATTCCAGGTAATGCGTGCCGTCCTTGGCGACTTTCACCAGGTCACGGTTGACGTAGACACCGTTCGGGTCGCGGTTGTCCTTGAAGCTCTTGCCCACGCCATCGGGGCTGTTGGCCTTGAACAGACGAATGGTCTCGGAGTCGTAGCCGAAGAAATAGCCGTCCTTGCCGTAGCTGATATTGGACAGCAGCTTGATAGCCTGGGCTCGCGCCTCGTTATCACCCGGCGCGGCGGCATCGTAGAGCGGCTTGATCGCGGTCAGGCCCACCGCCACGTAGTTCTGCAGCGTGGCCTTGGCCTCGCTGAGCAAGCGCTCGCGGGTTTGCTGGACTTCTTTACCCGCTTGTTCCTTCAAGATGAAAGCCGTGGTCAGGCTGATGATCACGGCGGACAGCAATACCGGCAGTATCGCAAGGGACAGGACTTTAGCCTTCAGGCTCAGGCGCATGCTGTTCACTCTTGTTGGTGTTATTGGCGTGGTTAGCTGTATTAACGGCAGCGCACGGCAAAACTGTAGGACAAGGTGAACAGGGCTTAAGGGAAGGATTGAATTTAAGGGCCCTATCGCGAGCAAGCTCGCTCCCACAGGGCCCGGTGGTGTTCACACCGATCCACTGTGAGAGCGAGCTTGCTCGCGATGAAGGCGACTCGGTCCCGAGTTACAGGACCATCGCCGCCACCCAACCAAACGCCAGCAGTGGCAGGTTGTAGTGGATGAAGGTCGGGACCACGGTGTCCCAGATGTGATGGTGCTGGCCGTCGATGTGCAGGCCGGAGGTCGGGCCCAGGGTCGAGTCCGAGGCAGGCGAGCCGGCATCGCCCAGGGCGCCGGCGGGGCCGACGATGCAGACGATTGCCAGCGGGCTGAAGCCCAGCTGCAGGCACAGCGGCACGAAAATCGTCGCCAGGATCGGCACCGTGGAAAACGACGAGCCGATGCCCATGGTCACCAGCAGCCCCACCAGCAACATCATCAGCGCGCCGATGCCCTTGTTGTGGCCGATCCAGGCCGCCGAGGTTTCCACCAGGCTTTGGACTTCACCGGTAGCCTTCATCACTTCGGCGAACCCTGAGGCGGCGATCATGATGAAGCCGATCATCGCCATCATCTTCATGCCTTCGGTGAACAGGTCGTCCGTCTCACGCCAACGCACCACCCCCGACAGCGAGAAAATCAGGAACCCGGCCAGGGCGCCGATGATCATCGAGTCCACCAGCAGCTGGATCGCGAACGCCGCCGCCACCGCAACCCCGGCCACGAGCAGGCTCAGCAGGTTGTAGCGCACGGCCACTTGCTCGGCCTTGGCGATCTTCTTCAGGTCATAGACGCGTTTCTTGCGGTACGTGATGAACGACAGCGCCAGGCCAAACACCATGCCCAGCGCCGGGATGCCCATGGCGTGGGTGATATTGATGCCACTGATATCGACGCCGCTGCGGGCGACATTAGCCAGCAGGATTTCATTGAGGAAGATGTTGCCGAAGCCCACCGGCAGGAACATATAGGGGGTGATCAGGCCGAAGGTCATGACGCAGGCGATCAAGCGACGGTCCAGCTGCAGCTTGGTCAGCACGTAGAGCAGCGGCGGCACCAGCAGCGGGATGAAAGCGATGTGGATCGGCAGGATGTTCTGGGAAGCGACCGCGACCGTGCCCAGCAGACCGATCAGCACCCATTTGACGCCCGAGCCACCGGCGACGTCCTGGCGATCCACCAGGGCCAGGGCTTTGTCCGCCAGGGCGTGAGCCATGCCGGACTTGGCAATCGCCACGGCGAAGGCGCCGAGCAAGGCATAGGACAATGCCACCGTCGCACCGCCACCCAGGCCGGCATTGAACGCCTTGAGCGTCGCCTCGATCCCCAGGCCGCCCGTCAGGCCGCCCACCAACGCGCCGATAATCAGCGCGATCACCACATGCACACGGGACAGGCTGAGCACGAGCATGACGCCAACCGCGGCAATTACTGCATTTATCATCGTTACCTCAAAGCACAGCGATGGAAAGCCACCGGACAAAAAGGTCGCGACTTTGCAGCAAGCAGCGGCAAGCTGCAAGGGCCGTGGGGCGGGTTTTCAATGACTTACCCTGTTTGAATCCACCACGGCCCTCTGTGGGAGCGAGCTTGCTCGCGATGGCGGTCTGACAGTCCATGCATCATTGCCTGGCACGGCGCCATCGCGAGCAAGCTCGCTCCCACAGGGGATTGGGGTTCATCCGATACCTTGAGCCTGCAGCCACAGGGGGTCTGTGCAGACCTCAACGCTTAGGCAACTCGATCACAACCTTCAACCCACCCCACTCGCTGTCATCCAACGCCAACAGCCCGCCCCAGGGGTCGACGATGTCCCGCACGATGCCCAGGCCCAGGCCGTGGCCATCGGTCTGTTCGTCCAGTCGCGTGCCGCGGCTGAACCCCTGCTCGCGGCGGTCCGCGGGAATGCCCGGCCCATCGTCCTCCACCGCCAGGCTGAACCCGTCGGCGGTTTCGGGCAGGGTCAGGCGCACCTCGGCATCGGCCCATTTGCAGGCGTTGTCCAGCAGGTTGCCCAGCAGTTCCAGCAAGTCTTCACGGTCCCAGGGCAGGTGCAGGCCCGGTGGGGCGACGTAGCTCAGGTGCAGGTGCTCGCCATGGATCATGTTCAGCGTGGCCAGCAGCCCTGGCAGTTCGGCGTCGCAGTCCAGGTGCGCGCCGGGCAAGGCATCGCCGGACAGCCGGGCACGGTTGAGCTCGCGGTTCAGGCGCTGGCGGACCTGCTCCAATTGGTCGAGCAACAGTTTGCGCAGCTCGGGATAGGGGTCAAGCTTCTCGTTCGATGCCAGGCTTTGCAGCACCGCCAATGGGGTTTTCAAGGCATGGCCGAGGTTGCCCAGGGCGTTGCGCGAACGCTTGAGACTGTCTTCGGTGTGGGCCAGCAGATGGTTGATCTGCGCGACCAACGGTTCAAGCTCCCGTGGCACCTGTTCGTCCAGTTGCGTGCGCTGCCCGCGCTGCAATTGGGCGATCTGCTCCCGAGCCCGGTCCAGCGGACGCAAGGCCCGGCGCACGGTGATGCGTTGCAGCAACAGGATCAGCAACAGCCCCGCCAACCCGAGCCCGAGGCCGACCTGTTGCATCCGGCGAAAGCTGTCACGCACCGGCGTATAGTCCTGGGCCACGCTGATGGAAATCGCCTGGCCCAGCCGCCGATAGTCGGTACGCAGCACCAGCAGCTTCTGGCCCTCCGGGCCCAGTTGCAGATTGCTGTGCAAGCCTGGGTGGTCGAGCCGGGGCAACTCCTGGTCCCACAGCGAGCGGGAACGCCAGTGCACATCGGCAAAATCGATGCGGAAATAATGCCCGGAGAACGGTCGCTGATAGGCCGGCGACAGGCGCCGTTCATCCAGTTGCAAGCCCCGCGGGCCGCGCACCAGGGCCACCAGCAGGTTTTCACTGTCGTTGCGCAGTCCGGCTTCCAGGTAACGCTGCAAGCCCAGCTCGAACAGCCACAGGCTGGTTTGCGCCAGGATCAGGCCGACCACCACCATCACACCGATCAGGCCCAGGCTCAGGCGCCGCTGGATGGATCTCACTGCGCCTGCCCGCCGAACAGGTAACCCTGGCCGCGACGGGTTTCGATCACGCTGCGTCCCAGCTTGCGCCGCAGGTGATTGACATGAACTTCCAGCACGTTGGAATCGCGCTCGGTCTCACCGTCGTACAGGTGTTCAGCGAGATGGCTTTTGGAAAGGATCTGTTCGGGATGCAGCATGAAATAGCGCAACAGGCGAAACTCGGCCGCCGTGAGCTGGATGTCGGTGCCGTCGCGGACCACGCACTGGCGACTCTCATCCAGGTGCAACCCGGCGGCCTTGAGCGTCGGTTGGTTGACTTGGCCATGGGAGCGTCGCAACAGTGCCTGGATCCGCAAGTGCAGTTCTTCAGGATGAAACGGCTTGGTCAGGTAGTCGTCGGCACCGGCCTTGAGGCCTTCGATGCGCTCGGCCCAGGACCCACGGGCGGTGAGGATCAACACCGGCGTCGCCAGGCCGCCAGCGCGCCACTGGGCCAATACGTCGAGCCCCGGCACACCCGGCAGGCCGAGGTCGAGAATGATCAAGTCGTAGGGCTCGCTGCTGCCTTGGTACACCGCGTCGCGACCGTCGGCGAGCCAATCGACGGCGTACCCTTGCCGTGCCAGCCCGGCCATCAATTCGTCCGCCAGGGGCACGTGATCTTCCACCAGAAGCAGGCGCATCAGTCTTCCTTATCTTTGAGTAAACGGCCGGTCTTGGCCTCCAGGTCCAGTTCGCGCACGACGCCGTCGGTGTCCAGCAGCTCGACTTCGTAAATATAGACGCCGTGTTTCTCCTCCAACTCGGCTTCCAGCAGTTTGGCGCCCGGGTGGCGGTCCAGCGCCTGTTGCAACAGATGCTCCAGCGGCAGGATAACGCCCTGCTGGCGCAGTTGCAGGGCCTCGTCCTGGTCCAGGTCACGGGCCACGGCCAGCGAACAAAACGCCAGCAACGCCAGCGCCCATCGGCAGCGGGCGCATAAATTAAGCTTCATTACAGATCCTGATGATTCTTGAGTACCGTGCCGTTGGTGGCGTCCAATTCCAGGTCCCACTCGATGCCCTTCGTATCGCGCAGGTCCACCTGGTAAATGTACTAGCCGTACGCTTCCTCCAACTCGGTCTCGGTGAAGGTGGCGCCAGGGTGCTTGACCAGGGCGGCGGCGTTGAGTTCTTCGACGGACAGGATGGTACCAGCGTCTTGCAGCTCACGGGCTTCGTCCACGCCCAGGTCTCGTGCATGAGCCAGGCTCGTACCAAGGGCCATGAGGATCGCGATGAAAAAGGCAGTCAGGCGGTTCATGGGTTGTCTCCTTTTTATAATCTTTGCCGGGGGACTGTATCGGGGTGAACTTAACTGAAACTGAATGGCCATCATAGAACCCACATCAACAGTGTGGGAGCGAGCTTGCTCGCGATAGCGGCAGCACATCCAACATCTTTACAGACTGACCCATCGCCTTCGCGAGCAAGCTCGCTCCCACAGGGTTTTGTGTCGTTATAATCAGCCGCCTACCCGTATTCGAGACCGGTATGACCGCTATCCATATCAAGTTTCCCGCCCTCACCCTCAAGGCCGGCCCCCGTGCGTTCGGACGGATTCGCCAGGCCGGCTTGAACGCCGTCGACGTCGGCATCCTGCCGGGCGCCGCCGGTGGCCCCAAGGCCCTGGGCATCCAGGGGCTCGATCTTGCGCTGTTCGGCGAATGGCTGCCCGCCGCGCCCCGGGAGCGCTCGCTGATCGGGGCCTCGGTGGGGGCGTGGCGCTTCGCCAGCGCCTGCCTGCCGGCTGCCGCCGAAGGGATCCGACGCCTGGGCACTTTGTACAACGAACAAAGCTTCGCCAAAGGCGTGACCATGGCCGGGGTCAGCCAGAGTTCGCAGCGCATGCTCGATGACTTGCTCGACGGCCGCGACACTTCGATCCTCGACCACCCGCGATACCGGCTCAACATCATGGTCGTCAAGAGCCACGGTCTGCTCGCCCAGGATCAGCGCGGCCGGCTGGGCCTGGGATTGTCGTCGGTGATCGCCGACAACCTGCGGGGCCGTGGGCGGTTGTCGCGGCATTTCGATCGGTTGATCATCCATGACCCGCGCCTGGCCCCGCCCCTGCATCCGCTGAATGACTTTCCGTCGCGCTTCGTGCCCCTTGCGGCCGGCAACCTGCGCCAGGCCCTGCTGGCTTCGGGCTCGATCCCGATGGTCATGGAAGGCGTGCGCGACCTGCCGGGTGCCGGTGCCGGCACCTTCCGCGACGGCGGTTTGCTGGACTATCACCTGGACTTGCCGTACAGCGGCGAGGATATCGTACTGTACCCGCACTTCACCGACCGGGTCATTCCCGGCTGGTTCGACAAGGGCCTGCCGTGGCGCCGGGGCAACGTCGAGCGCCTGCAGGACGTGTTGCTGCTGGCTCCATCCCGGGAATACCTGGCGCGCCTGCCCTACGGCAAGCTGCCGGACCGTAACGATTTCAAGCGTTTCATGGGCGATGACCCGAGCCGTCGCAAGTATTGGCGCACGGCGATGGATGAGAGCCGGCGGCTCGGTGATGAGTTTTTGGAGCTGACGGCCAACGGTGGCTTGGGCGAGCGTTTGCTGACCCTTTAGTCAGCACGGTCGCGCAACGCCGTGATCAAACTGATAAACTCCGCCGCCTGCCTCGCGACCGATATCTAAAGAGCCCGAACCTGTGGAAATCTTCAAAGAGTTTACCTTCGAATCCGCCCACCGCCTGCCCCACGTGCCGGACGGCCACAAGTGCGGCCGTCTTCACGGTCACTCGTTCAAGGTGGCGATCCACCTGAGCGGCGATATCGATCCGCACACCGGCTGGATTCGTGACTTCTCGGAGATCAAGGCGATCTTCAAACCGCTCTACGAGCGCCTGGACCACAACTACCTCAACGACATTCCTGGCCTGGAAAACCCCACCAGCGAAGTCTTGGCCAAGTGGATCTGGAATGAGTTGAAGCCGTTGCTGCCGGAACTCAGCGCCATCCGCATCCACGAGACCTGCACCAGCGGTTGCATCTACCACGGCGAATAAAAACCGGCTCAGCTACCTGGCCTGGACATCTCCTAGAACACAGAAGCTTCTGTAGCATGGATGCTTCTGTGGCGAGGGAGCTTGCTCCCGCTGGGCTGCGCAGCAGTCCCAAAAACAGCGACCTCAATCAACCTGATACGCCGCAATCTCAGGCTTGAGGGCCGCTTCGCGCCCCAGCGGGAGCAAGCTCCCTCGCCACAAAGGTGTCTCCCCTGCTGACTCGCATTGGCCTATGCTCTACCCCCTGAGCCATTATCCGGGGAGTATCGAGCATGACCCACTGGCCGCTGGATCAAACCTACGACTTCAACGGACACCCCATCCGCTACGCCATCCACGGCGACGGCCCGCCGCTGGTGTTCGTCCACGGCACGCCCTTCTCTTCCTACGTGTGGCCCCGCATCGCCCCGCTGTTCTTCGCCACCCACCGGGTGCATTACTTCGACCTGCTGGGGTATGGCCAGTCCGCACAGCCCGATGCCGACGTGTCCCTCGGTGTGCAAAACCATCTGCTCGCACAATTGCTGGAACATTGGCGCCTGGATTGCCCCGACGTGGTGGCCCATGACTTCGGCGGCGCCACAGTCCTGCGTACGCACTTGCTCAACGGCAAGGACTATCGCAGCCTGACCCTGATCGATCCTGTGGCGTTGTCGCCCTGGGGTTCGCCCTTCGTGCAGCATGTCCGCCAGCACGAAGCGGCCTTCAGCGGCCTGCCCGACTACATCCAGCGGGCCATCGTGCCGACCTATATTCGCGGCGCGATCAAACGGGACATCCCGGACGCCGAACTGGCGCCCTACGTGCAACCATGGCTTGGCGAACCGGGCCAGGCGGGGTTCTACCGGCAGATCGCCCAGATGGACGAGCGCTATACCCGCGAGGTCGAAGGCCTGTACCCGACCGTGCGCTGCCCGACCCAGATCCTCTGGGGCGAGGAGGACCAGTGGATCCCCATCGAGCGCGGCCGGGCCCTGCACCGGCTGATTCCAGGGGCGCAACTGCACCCGGTGCCGAATGCCGGGCATCTGGGCCAGGAAGCCGCGCCGGAAGCCGTCGTCGCGGCGGGGTTGCGGTTCCTGGCGTTGCCCCCAACCTGAAGCCCCCGGCATTCCACTGTGGGAGCGAGCTTGCTCGCGATGGCGGTGTGTCAGTTGATAGTTATGTGGCTGACCGTGTCTCTTATACACATCAG
>NZ_JABAEE010000134.1:0-197 GCF_023701885.1 Pseudomonas sp. CG7
CCCTGAAAGAGAGCTTACTGTGATCGCAAAAGTGGCATAACAAAACGGTGACGCGACAACTACCTTGAAAAACGCCGGTGATTCCGTCATCGCGAGCAAGCTCGCTCCCACAGGTTTTTCTGCTGCTCACGCCTGATCATTCCAGCACACGCAGCGCTTGTGGCGAGGGAGCTTGCTCCCGCTGGCCTGCGAAGCGG
>NZ_JABAEE010000134.1:296-10651 GCF_023701885.1 Pseudomonas sp. CG7
CTGCTGCTCACGCCTGATCATTCCAGCACACGCAGCGCTTGTGGCGAGGGAGCTTGCTCCCGCTGGCCTGCGAAGCGGGCCCCCGCAGCAGACCGTATCGCCCGGTTTTGCGACTGCTGCGCAGCCGAGCGGGAGCAAGCTCCCTCGCCACGATGCTGCGTTCTGCCGCAGATCCAATGTGGGAGCGAGCTTGCTCGCGATAGCGGTGTGCCAGTCAAATCAATATTGACTGACAGGGCCCCATCGCGAGCAAGCTCGCTCCCACAGGTTTTTCTACTGCTCACGCCTGATCATTCCAGCACACGCAGCGCTTGTGGCGAGGGAGCTTGCTCCCGCTGGCCTGCGAAGCGGGCCCCCGCAGCAGACCGTATCGCCCGGTTTTGCGACTGCTGCGCAGCCGAGCGGGAGCAAGCTCCCTCGCCACGATGTCCGTGTCCTGCCGCAGATCCGATGTGGGAGCGAGCTTGCTCGCGATAGCGGTGTGGCAGTCGATAGAAATGTCGGGTGTGATTCCGTCATCGCGAGCAAGCTCGCTCCCACAGGTTTTCTGGCGCTCACCGACTGATCATACCGCCGCTTTGATCAGTAATCGTCGCCGCGGTCGGTCACGTCCTTCTCGACACTCGGCGCGTGCGGGTCAAACCCTTGCGGAAACTTGCCCTTGAGGTTCCAGGCGAACGCGATGATCTCGGCAATCGTGCGGTACAGTTCCTCCGGGATGCTGTCCCCCAACTCCATCCGTGCCAGCAACTTCACTAGCTCGGCATTTTCATAGATCGGCACTTCGCTTTCGCGGGCGATGCGCAGGATTTCCTCGGCCAGGGCCTCGTCGCCCTTGGCGGGGAGGGGCGGGGCGTGGTGGCCGTCGTACTTGAGGGCGATGGCCTGGCGGGGTTCGGTGTGGGTGGTCATGCGTTTTCGTCCACCCAACGCTGTTCCAGGCGAGTCTTGGGGCCTGGGGGCGGGGTACCGAGGTGGCAGTCCAGCTCACCGACGTTCAGGCCGCAGGTCACAAGGCGTTCACGCAAGGCGGTCAAGTTGTTTTCGATCAGGCTCGCCGTATAAGGCCGTTCTGCCCATAACTGGCTGGACAGGCTGCCGCTGAGCAACTGGGCCTGGACCTGCAAGGGGCCGAGCGGTTCCACGTCGAACGCCAGTTCCACCCGCCAAAGCTGCTGTTTCGGCTCGCGTTCTTCCCGGCGTTCGTCGGGTTGTTCCCGGGGCGGGGTTTCCTCGCGCTGGAACTTGACCTGCAATGGCACGATGTCCTGCAAGTTGCGCATCGGGATCTCCAACTGCCAAGTACTCATCAGTCGGCCGTCGTCGGTCAGGCCGGTCTGTTCAAGGCTCGACAACTGATGGCTTTGCAGGCGCGACACGGCCGCGGCGGCCAGGCGGAGCAGGTGTTCCAGGTCGCCTTCTTCGTCCTGCTCTTTCAACTGTCGAGAGGGCAGCGGAAAACTGGTGGGCGACGGTTTGGCGCTGACCTGGCCGAGCATCCCCAGGGCACTGCGCACGAAACTCGGCAGGGCCTGGGCCAGCGTGTTGGCGGCAATGATGGCGCCGAGGTTGGTCGAGGCGGGCAGGGCCGGTGTCAGCTGGGCAATCAGTTTCAGCAGGTCGCCCTTCATGTCCGGCGCCAGGCTCGGTGGCTGTCCGGCGAGCAGCTTGCTTTCCAGGAACACACCGCTGGCGATCATGGCCTGGGCCACGCCCTTGGGCGTGCTCAGTTGCTGGGCATCCGGCAGGCCTGCCAGCAAGCGAGTCACCGCCGCGCGCAGCTGTGTTTCTGTGTCGTCAGTGACGGGAAGGTTTTGCAGCGCAGTGATCAGACTGTCCAGCGAGCCCTGGCGGCTGACTTGGGTGACCAGCTGCTGGCTCACCGCCAGTTGCTCCTGACGGTTGCTCAGGGGTACGAATTTCAGCGTCTGGGCATCTTGCACCTGGGCGCTCAAGAGTGTGCCGATGCGCAGCGGTTGGGGACTGTCGATGTCCAGGGTGCTGCCAGCCTGGACGGTGTTGAGCAGGCTCACCAACGACCGGTAGACCACCGGCTGTCCGGGTAAGGCGGGCAACGCCTGGCTGGTCAACACCTTGCCTTGCAGCAACGTGCCCACCGGCATCTGCGCGGTGTCGATCCGCGTCAAGGTGGCAACGCTGGAGGCAACGGCCTGTTGCACGGCAATCGCCAGGTTGCTGGCGGACGGCTGGGTCACGGCCAGGCTGGTGCCCTGGGGCAGTGGCTGGGTGCTGGTGGCCTGCACGGTGGCCTGTCGACCGCTTTCCAGGGTGACCTTGAGCAGTAGCTGAAAAGTCTGGTCCGCCTGCTTGAGCGACAGCACTTCGGCCTTGGCGGTCTGGCCGGGCCCGATCAGCCCTTCGGCTGGCGCCAGCAACTTGAGCAGCTCCCCCGTCACCGTTGGCATACGCGTCGTTGCCGTGGCCTGGGGCAGCGGCAGGATGTTCATGTCGCCTGTCATTTGCGGTCTTACCTTGGGGAAATAAGCTCTCTTGAGAGTAGGTCAGGGCATGTATAATGCCGCCCGTCTTTCAGGGAGTGGCGAAAACCTTGCAATTGTTTGACGCAGCTCTGTGGAACAGGCCGTCAAAGCATCTATGCTGCACCTCTTTAACGGCCGCTGCACCGCCGACTTGAACACCGTATAAGGCCCGCGATCCCTTGACCAGTCCTCTCCTGCAAACCGTTGGCCTCGCCTGTGAGCGAGACTTGCGGCTGCTTTTCGAACATCTGGAATTGAGACTCTCGCCTGGCGACATGGTGCAGATCAGTGGCCCCAACGGCAGTGGCAAGACCAGTCTGTTGCGCCTGCTCGCCGGGTTGATGCAGCCCACCGCAGGGCAAGTGTTGCTCAATGGCCAGCCCTTGCACAGCCAGCGCAGCGAACTGGCCCGTAACCTGCTCTGGATCGGCCACGCCGCGGGCATCAAGGATTTGCTGACCCCCGAAGAGAACCTCAGTTGGCTCTGTGCACTGCATACGCCGGCCGAGCGCGAGGCGATCTGGCAAGCGTTGGCGGCGGTCGGGCTGCGCGGCTTCGAGGATGTGCCGAGCCACACCCTGTCCGCCGGCCAGCAGCGCCGAGTGGCCTTGGCCCGGTTGTACCTGGACGGCCCGCCGCTGTGGATTCTCGACGAGCCGTTCACGGCCCTGGACAAGCAGGGCGTCGCGCAACTCGAGGAACACCTGGCCCGGCACTGCGAAAATGGCGGCATGGTCCTGTTGACGACCCACCACACGCTGGCGCGGATGCCGTCCGGTTATCGCAATATCGATCTGGGGAACTGGGCCGTATGAGTGTGTTTGGCCTGCTGCTTGCCCGCGAGGCGCGCCTGCTGTTTCGTCGTCCGGCCGAATTGGCCAATCCGCTGGTATTCTTCGCGATTGTCATCGCGCTCTTCCCGTTGGCGGTCGGTCCGGAGACTCAATTGTTGCAAACCTTGTCCCCAGGACTGGTCTGGGTGGCCGCGCTTTTATCGGTCCTGCTCTCGCTGGACGGGCTTTTCCGCAGTGATTTCGAAGACGGCTCACTGGAACAGTGGGTCCTTTCGTCGCACCCCCTGGCCCTTCTGGTTTTGGCCAAGGTACTGGCACACTGGGTTTTTTCCGGGCTGGCACTGGTGCTGCTCTCGCCGCTGCTGGCGATGATGCTGGGCTTGCCCGCCGCGTGCATGCCGGTGCTGCTGGTGTCGCTGCTGCTGGGCACTCCGGTGCTGAGCTTGCTCGGTGCGGTGGGCGCGGCGTTGACGGTGGGTTTGAAGCGCGGCGGCCTGTTGTTGGCGCTGCTGATCCTGCCGTTGTATATCCCGGTGTTGATCCTGGGCAGCGGTGCCTTGCAAGCCGCATTGCAAGGCATGCCCGCGACCGGTTATCTGCTGTGGCTTGGGAGCCTGACCGCCCTGGCAATAACCCTGACACCCTTCGCAATAGCCGCTGGCCTGAAAATCAGCGTCGGCGAATAATAACGAGGCCTGGTCAAAAATTGACCACTTCCCTGGATGTAAAGGCAGACCCGGCGGTTCGTGATGACGAACCGCAACCGTGATGGAAACAGCAATGAACTGGACCTGGTTTCATAAGCTCGGCTCACCCAAGTGGTTCTACGGCATCAGCGGCAAACTGCTCCCCTGGTTGAGCCTCTTCGCGCTGCTATTGATGGGTTCTGGCGTGGTGTGGGGCCTGGCCTTCGCCCCGCCGGACTACCAGCAGGGCAACAGCTTTCGCATCATTTATATCCACGTGCCCACGGCCCTGCTGGCCCAGTCCATCTATGTGATGCTGGCGGTGTGCGGTGTGGTCGGGCTGGTGTGGAAGATGAAACTGGCCGACGTCGCCCTGCAATGCGCCGCCCCCATCGGCGCCTGGATGACCGCCGTGGCGCTGGTCACCGGGGCCATCTGGGGCAAGCCGACCTGGGGTTCGTGGTGGGTCTGGGATGCGCGGCTGACGTCGATGCTGATCCTGCTGTTCCTGTACTTCGGTCTTATTGCGCTGGGCAACGCCATCAGCAATCGTGACAGCGCGGCCAAGGCCTGCGCGGTGCTGGCGATTGTCGGCGTGATCAACATCCCGATCATCAAGTATTCGGTGGAGTGGTGGAACACCTTGCATCAGGGCGCGACCTTCACCCTGACCGAAAAACCGGCGATGCCCATCGAAATGTGGCTGCCGCTGCTGCTGACGGTACTGGGCTTCTACTGTTTCTTTGGCGCGGTGTTGTTGCTGCGCATGCGCCTGGAAGTGCTCAAGCGCGAGTCCCGGGCCAGTTGGGTGAAGGCCGAAGTACAGAACAGCCTGGAGGCCGCTCGATGAGTTTCGCGTCATTCGGCGATTTCCTCGCCATGGGCCATCATGGCCTGTATGTCTGGTCAGCCTATGGCATTTGCCTGGTGGTGCTGGCTCTCAACGTGGCGGTGCCGATCCTGGCCCGCAAGCGGTATCTGCAACAAGAGGCGCGTCGTCTGCGCCGGGAGAACGGTCAGTGAATCCGCTGCGCAAAAAACGTCTTGTCATCATTCTGGCGATCCTGGTGGGTGTCGGTGCCGCGGTCGGCCTGGCTCTCAGCGCCTTGCAGCAGAACATCAACCTGTTCTACACCCCGACCCAGATCGCTAATGGCGAAGCGCCGAAAGACACGCGCATCCGCGCCGGCGGCATGGTGGAGCAGGGCTCGCTGGTGCGTTCCGGGGATTCGCTGGACGTGAAATTCAATGTCACCGATTTTAACAAGACCGTGACCATCACCTATCGCGGCATTCTCCCGGACCTGTTCCGCGAAGGGCAGGGCATCGTCGCCCTGGGCAAGCTCAACGCTGACGGCGTAGTGGTCGCCGATGAAGTGCTGGCCAAGCACGATGAGAAATACATGCCGCCGGAAGTGACCAAGGCCCTGAAAGACAGCGGCCAGTCGGCACCCGCGCCTGTGAAGGAGGGCTGACCGATGACGGCTGGTATCTTTATTCCCGAGTTGGGCCACCTGGCGATGATCCTGGCCCTGTGTTTCTCCCTGGTACAGGCCGTGGTGCCCCTGCTCGGTGCCTGGCGTGGCGACCGGTTGTGGATGAGCCTGGCACAGCCGGCGGCATGGGGGCAGTTCGCGTTCCTGCTGTTCGCCTTCGGTTGCCTGACCTATGCGTTCATGGCTGACGACTTTTCCGTGGAGTACGTCGCCAGCAACTCCAACAGCGCCTTGCCCTGGTATTACAAGTTCAGCGCGGTGTGGGGCGCCCACGAAGGTTCGCTGTTGTTGTGGGCATTGATTCTCGCGGGCTGGACCTTCGCCGTCTCGGTGTTCTCCCGGCAACTGCCACGCGTGATGCTCGCCCGCGTACTGGCGATCATGGGCATGATCAGCACCGGTTTCCTGCTGTTCCTGATCGTCACGTCCAACCCGTTCGAGCGCATCCTGCCGCAGATGCCGATGGATGGCCGCGACCTCAATCCATTGCTGCAAGACATCGGCCTGATCGTTCACCCGCCGATGCTCTACATGGGCTACGTCGGTTTTTCCGTGGCCTTCGCCTTCGCCATCGCCGCGTTGCTCGGCGGGCGTCTCGATGCCGCCTGGGCACGCTGGTCGCGCCCGTGGACCATCGTCGCCTGGGCCTTCCTCGGTGTCGGTATCACGTTGGGCTCCTGGTGGGCCTACTACGAACTGGGCTGGGGCGGCTGGTGGTTCTGGGATCCGGTGGAAAACGCATCCTTCATGCCTTGGCTGGTGGGTACCGCGCTGATTCACTCCCTCGCCGTCACGGAAAAGCGCGGTGTGTTCAAGAGCTGGACCGTGCTGCTGGCCATCGCGGCGTTCTCGTTGAGCCTGTTCGGCACGTTCCTGGTGCGTTCCGGCGTGCTGACGTCGGTGCATGCGTTTGCCTCGGACCCTGAACGTGGCGTGTTTATCCTGATGGTCCTGCTGTTCGTCGTTGGCGGTTCGCTGACGCTGTTCGCCCTGCGTGCCCCGGTGGTCAAGAGCCAGGTCGGCTTCAACCTCTGGTCGCGGGAAACCCTGTTGCTGGGCAACAACCTGGTGCTGGTGGTGGCGGCGTCGATGATCCTGTTGGGGACGTTGTACCCGCTGGTGCTCGATGCACTGTCCGGCGCCAAGCTGTCGGTGGGTCCGCCGTACTTCAACGCGTTGTTCATCCCGCTGATGGCGATCCTGATGGTGGTGATGGCCATCGGTGTGCTGGTGCGCTGGAAAGACACCCCGGTCAAGTGGCTACTGGGCATGTTGACCCCGGTGCTGCTGGGCACGGCCGCCCTGGCCGTGGTGGCCGGCGTGGCCTATGGCGATTTCAACTGGGCGGTGCTGGCGACGTTCGTGCTGGCGGCCTGGGTGTTGCTGGCCGGCGTCCGGGACATCTTCGACAAGACCCGCCACAAAGGCCTGATCAAAGGCCTGCCATCCCTGACCCGCAGTTATTGGGGCATGCAGATCGCCCACCTGGGCATCGCCGTCTGTGCCTTGGGTGTGGTGCTGTCCAGCCAGAACAGTGCCGAGCGCGACCTGCGCCTGGCGCCGGGGGAGTCCATGGACCTGGGGGGTTATCAGTTCGTGTTCGAAGGCGCCAAGCATTTCGAAGGACCGAACTTCACCTCTGACAAAGGCACCGTGCGGGTCATTCGCAACGGTCAGGAAATCACCGTGCTGCACCCGGAAAAACGCCTCTACACCGTGCAGAACTCGGTCATGACCGAAGCCGGGATCGATGCCGGGTTCACTCGCGATCTCTACGTGGCCCTGGGCGAGTCCCTGGGCGACGGCGCGTGGGCGGTGCGCGTTCATGTCAAGCCGTTCGTGCGCTGGATCTGGTTCGGTGGTTTGCTCACCGGCCTGGGCGGGGTACTGGCGGCGCTGGATCGGCGTTATCGAGTCAAGGTGAGAACCCGGGTGCGTGAAGCCCTGGGCGTGACGGGAGCCACTGCATGAAACGTTGGTTGATGCTGTTGCCGCTGGCGCTGTTCCTGTTGATGGCGGTGTTTTTGTACCGGGGGTTGTACCTGAACCCGAGCGAGTTGCCCTCGGCGATGATCGGCAAGCCATTCCCGGAGTTTTCCCTGCCTTCGGTGCAAGGCGACAAGACCCTGACCCGTGCCGACCTGCTGGGCAAGCCGGCGCTGGTCAACGTGTGGGGCACCTGGTGCATTTCCTGCCGGGTCGAGCACCCGGTGCTGAACAAACTGGCCCAGAACGGCGTGGTGATCTACGGCGTCAACTACAAGGACGTCAATGCCGACGCTCTGAAGTGGCTGGCCGAGTTTCACAATCCGTACCAATTGGACATTCGTGACGAAGACGGCTCCCTGGGCCTGAACCTGGGCGTCTATGGCGCGCCGGAAACCTTCTTCATCGAGGCCAAGGGCGTGATCCGCGACAAGTTCGTCGGCGTGATCGACGAACAGGTCTGGCGCGAGAAACTGGCCGCCAAATACCAGTCCCTGGTGGACGAGGCCAAGCCATGAAGCGCTGGTTAGCCGCTGCCATCCTGGGGTTGAGCCTGGTCGGTGTGGCCCAGGCGGCCATCGACACCTACGAATTCGCCAACGCCGGCGAGCGCGAGCGGTTTCGCGAGCTGACCAAGGAACTGCGCTGCCCCAAATGCCAGAACCAGGACATCGCCGACTCCAACGCCCCGATTGCCGCCGACCTGCGCAAGGAAATCTTCCGCATGCTCGGCGAGGGCAAGGACAACCAGCAGATCATCGACTTCATGGTCGATCGCTACGGTGAGTTCGTGCGCTACAACCCCGCCCTGTCCTCCAAGACCGCGGTGCTTTGGTTCGGCCCCGCCGGGCTGTTGCTCGGTGGTCTCGTGATCATCGCAGTCATCGTGCGCCGGCGCCGGGTCCAGCGCACGGCCGCACCGGACACGCTTTCTGTCGAAGAGCGCCAGCGCCTCGACCAACTGTTGGATAAAACCAAGCATGATTGATTTCTGGCTCGCCGCAGGTCTGCTTCTTCTGGTTGCCCTGAGTTTTCTGTTGATCCCTGTACTGCGTGGTCGTCGCGCTCAACGCGAAGAGGACCGCACCGCCCTCAACGTGGCGCTGTATCAGGAGCGTGTGGCCGAACTGCAAGCCGAGCGGGAGGAGGGCGTGCTCAACGCCGCGCAACTGGACACCGGTCGTGCCGAAGCCGCCCGGGAGCTGCTCGCCGACACCGAGGGCGTCGATGCGCCGCGCGAATCCCGGCTGGGCAAACCGTTGCCGTTGCTCGCCGCCGTATTGGTGCCGGTGCTGGGCCTGGCGCTGTACCTGCATTTCGGTGCCAGTGACAAGGTCGAGCTGACCCGCGAGTTCGCCCAGGCGCCGCAGTCGATGGAAGAGATGACCCAGCGCCTGGAACGCGCAGTGGCGGCGCAGCCGGACTCGGCCGAAGGCCTGTATTTCCTCGGGCGTACCTACATGGCCCAGGATCGGCCCGCGGATGCGGCGAAGATCTTCGAGCGCACCGTGGCGGTCGCCGGTCGCCAACCGGAACTGTTGGGCCAATGGGCCCAGGCGCAGTATTTCGCCGATGGCAAGAAATGGTCGGATAAGGTCCAGGCCTTGACTGACGAAGCGCTCAAGCTCGATCCGAAGGAAGTCACCAGCCTCGGCCTGTTGGGTATCGCCGCATTCGAAGGCGAACACTATCAGGAGGCGATCGATTACTGGGGGCGCTTGCTCGCGCAGTTGCCGGAAGGTGACAAATCCCGTGAGGCGCTACAGGGCGGCATTACCCGCGCCACCGAGAAACTGCAAGCCGGCGGCGGCAAAGTCGTCCAGGCCCCGCAGGCCAAGCCCGGTGCATTGCTCAAGGTTCGCGTCGACCTGGCGCCAGAGCTCAAGGCCAAGGTGCAGCCGGGCGACAGCGTGTTCATCTTTGCCCGCGCCGTTTCCGGCCCGCCGGCACCCCTGGCCGTCAAGCGCCTGACGGTGGCCGATCTGCCGGTCACGGTTGAACTGGGCGATGCGGACGCCATGATGCCCCAGTTGAAACTGTCGAACTTCCCCGAAGTCCAACTGATGGCGCGCGGCTCCCGGGCCGGCCAGCCGACCGCGGGTGAGTGGATCGGCCGCAGCCAGCCCCTGGCGAGCAGCACCACGGCGCAACAACAATTGACCATCGACAGTCCGGATAAATAACAGGAATTCGCACCATGACCGCCATCGCTCGTATCACCCTGCTCACGCTCGTCATGGGCCTGAGCGCTTGCGCGGTCCAGCGTCCGCCGGAGCCCTCGGCGCCCCTGCCACCGCTTCCACCGTCGCCCCCGCCCACCAAGCCGGCCCCGTCCACGCCTCCTGGCAAGCCAGTCATCCCGATCAAACCGGCCAAGCCGGTGCCACGTACCTCCGCCAGTTTCGCCCCGCCACCGGGTGGCAACAGCCATTGGGATGCCAAACTGGGGGTCTATGTGCTGGATAACCAGACCAATACGTTCTACCGCCAGCGCACCTATTTCCGCTGGAACAACGGTTGGAGCCGCTCCGTCAGCCCGAACGGCCCGTGGGAAGAAACCACCATCGAAGGCGTGCCGGCGGGGCTGGGGCGCAAGTTCCACTGAAAGTGGTCGTTTCACACTGATCTGGAAGTGATCGGCAACCCTGTGGCGAGGGAGCTTGCTCCCGCTGGGCTGCGAAGCAGCCCCAATCCAGCCACCGCGGTCTGTCAGGCATATTTCGCTATCCAGGTTTTACGACTGCTGCGCAGCCGAGCGGGAGCAAGCTCTCATCAAACAAAATCCATCCCCTTGTTCTCCAAAGCTTTTTAAGCCGCGACCAATCGAACACCCAGCTTTGTAGCCTTACGCTGTAAGGCTCTAAGCTGACGATCACGACTTTTGGCCTCGTA
>NZ_JABAEE010000135.1:0-9910 GCF_023701885.1 Pseudomonas sp. CG7
GTCAGCCAGGGCATCAGGGCGAACTTCTGGAACACCATGGCGATGCGTTGGGTGCGCATCATTTTCAGCTCGGCGGGGGTGCAAGCGGCGATGTCGATCTGCCGGCCTTCGTGTTCGACGAACAGTTTGCCGCGACTGACGGTGTTCAGCCCGTTGATGCAGCGCAGCAGGCTGGACTTGCCGGAGCCGGACAGGCCCATCAACACGCAGATCTCACCTTTGTTGATCTCCAGGTTGGCTTTCTCCACGCCGACGATCAAACCGGTTTTCTGAAGAATCTCCGGACGGGAAAAGCCTTGGTCCAGCAGATCCAGGGCAGGCTTCGGGCGGGCGGCGAAGATGACGTCGACGTCTTCAAAACGGATGATGCTCATACGTCACCTCTTTTCAGGGTTTCACGTTGCTTGCAGATGCGGTCGAGCGTGATCGCCAGCAGCACGATGGCAAGGCCCGCTTCGAAACCCATCGAGATATCGGCGGTGTTCAGCGCGTTGACCACCGGCTTGCCAAGCCCGTCGGCGCCCACGAGGGCGGCAATCACCACCATGGACAGTGACAGCATGATGCATTGGGTGATGCCGGCGGCGATGCTGGGCATGGCGTGGGGCAGTTCGATGCGCGCCAATAATTGGCGGCGCGAACAGCCGAAGGCCTTGCCGGCGTCCATCAGTTCTTCCGGGACATCACGGATGCCCAGGTAGGTCAGGCGAATGGGGGCGGCGATCGCGAATACCACGGTTGAGATCAGGCCCGGGACCACACCCAGACCGAATAGTGTCAGCGTAGGAATGAGGTAAACGAAGGTCGGTACGGTCTGCATCAGATCGAGTACCGGGCGCATCAGTGTGTAGAACATCGGTTTGTGCGCGGCAACAATGCCCAGCGGTACACCGATGACCACGCAAACGAGTGTGGCGAAGGTCACTTGGGCAAGGGTTTCCATGGTCTCTTGCCAGTAACCGAGGTTGAAGATCAGCAGGAAGGCGAAGGTGACGAAGAGGGTGAGGCTCACCTTGCGTTGGATGTAGTAGGCGAGCAGGGCGAAAACAGCGATCAACGCCAAGGGGTTGAACCACAGGAGTGCGGTGGTAAACGCGGTGATCACACCCGACAGCGACAGCGAGATGGCGTCGAAAATACCGGCGCCATGTTGAGTCAACCATTCGACATACCGAGCGATGTGTTCGCCCAGGGGAAGCTTCTCTTGTGTCATCCACATATCACTGATCCAGCTGATGGAAAGAAACCGCATGCCAGCAACCGCCCGGGCGCCGCTTCGCGTGCCAGGTTCGCAGGCAACGCAAAACGACTGTGCGAGGCGTCGCGTCAGCAGTTATCGAAGTTTGGGCAGGGAATGGGTAACAGAAGAAGCGTGTGACAACGCCAGTCGCCCCGGCTTTCTTTGGCCGGATGTCGAGGGTTTTCCAGAGGAGTGCACTGCAAGATTCATAATGGCGGCTCGTTGTTGTTTTGGTTTGGAGTCCGTTGCCTGTGGGAGATAGTTATCCAGGTGCCTTTGGCTGACAAACCATTTTAAGTCAGTGCCTCATGAGTTTTTATCATCAATGATTCGCCACTTCTGGGTCAAAAAAGTCGATTAAATGTACTTGGGTGTACATTCAGCGGTCATCCAAGTACATTCGCGCTACGCATGATTGAAGAAGGTAAGCAGGATGCCCCAGGTAGGAAAGGCACGTGGCAAGGCCCAGGACGCAGGCTGGCGGGGCTCGCCGGAGGGTTGGCTGGAAGCGGCCTATGAGGCCCTGAAGGAGTCGGGCATCGATGCGGTTCGGGTCATGCCGCTGGCCAAGCGCCTGGGCTTGTCACGCACCAGCTTCTACTGGTTTTTCGAGGATCGCGAGCAACTGCTGGCGGCATTGCTGTCGCGTTGGCGGGAGACCAATACAGGGGGGCTCATACGGCAAAGTGAAAGCTATGCCGAAAGCATTTCCGAGGCGATCCTGAATGTGTTCGAGTGCTGGCTCAATCCGCAATTGTTCGACTCGCAATTTGAATTCGCCGTGCGCAGTTGGGCGCTTCAGTCCGCTGAAGTGGCCCAGGAGGTGGCGGTCGTGGATGAGCAGCGCATGAATGCCCTGGCGAGCATGTTCAAGCGCTTCGGCTACGACACCCAAGGCGCTGATGCACGGGCCCGAACGATCTACCTGACGCAGATCGGCTACATCACCATGAACACCACAGAGTTGATCACCGTGCGCTTCCAGCGCATTCCGCAGTACGTGAGCATCTTCACCGGCAAAGTCCCCAAGCCACGTGAGCTGGATCGTTTCTACGGGAAGTTCGGCTATGCCGAAAAAGAGCCCGGGGTCTTCGTTCCGTTGACGGACACTTTCGAAGGCAATGCCGATGATCAATAAAACCTTGGGGATCATTGGCGGCACCGGGTGGTTGGGCGGCGCGATTGCCAGAGCGGTCCTGGCCAAGGGACTGGTGCCGGCGGGGAACCTGATCATTTCCAATCGCTCGGGCAACCATCCGTTGGCTGAACAAGGCGCTCGCCTGGTCACGGACAACCAAGGGTTGGTGGAGCGCAGCGACGTAGTGATCATCGCGGTGCGCCCCGAGCATTTCGCCAGCCTGGGCATCGATGCGACGGGCAAAACCGTGATTTCATTGATGGCCGGGATTACGGCCCAGATGATTGCCGCGCAGACGTCAGCTTCAGCGATCGTGCGGGCGATGCCCAACGCGGCGGTGGAAATCGGGCAGTCCTTTACGCCTTGGCATTGTTCGGCTGGGGTAGGAGCGGCAACGAAAAACCTGGTGCAGCGTGTGTTCGAATGCGTAGGCGCCGCGGCAGAAGTCCAGCAAGAAGACTTCATCGATTACCTCTCTGCGCTCTCGGGCACCGGCCCGGCCTTTGCGGCCTTGCTGATGACGGCCCTGGCCCGTCAAGCGATGCTGGCCGGCATACCCGACGACATCGCGCAGATGGCCGCAAAAAATGTCGTGGTCAACAGCAGTCAACTGTTGGCCAATCGCGACCCCCAGCAGATGATCGACGCCTTGGTGGCTTATCGGGGCGTCACGGCCGCAGCCTTGCAGGTGATGAGCCAGGGGGATTTCGAAGAGCAGGTGGGCAGGGCGTTGCAGGCCGGTGCCGCAGTGGCTCGCAAGGGGCTTCAGGCCTGATAAGCATTCGAGATACAAAAACGGCGCCTTCCTCTATCGGAAGAAGCGCCGTTTTTTCTTGAGCGAGCCCTATGGCGGCTCAAGGGACGGGCTTGCCGTTACTTGCTTGGGTGAGCAGCCTGAAGTTTCTTGGCTTCATCCAGGTGATGTTGCAGGTCCGGCAGCATCTTCTGGGCGAACGCCTTGAGTTCGGTGTTGCCAGCTTTCTTGTCGTCGGTAACGGTGTTGGCTTCTTTCTTGAACAGCTCGATGGTTTCTTCGTGGGCCTTGACCTGATTGTTGGCGTAGGCCGCATCAAAGGACTCATCGCGCACCTCAAGGATTTTCCCCTTGGCTTTTTTCATCAGCGTGGTGTCGTCGGGCACTTCGATGTCATGTTTTTTCGCCAGCGCCTTCAGCTCTTCGTTGGCCTTGGTGTGGTCGGTGATCATCTTGTTGGCGAAGGTCTTGATGTCCGCCGATTGGCTTTTTTCCAGGGCCAGTTTGCTGGTTTCGATTTCCGCAATGCCACCGACCGCCGCGTTGTCGACAAAGTCATTTGAAGTCGCGGCCCATGCCATGCCCATGCTGGTACTCAGGGCAACTGCCAGGCCGAGTTGACGCAGGGTAAATCTGTCCATAGGTAAGTCTCCACACAGGTTGAACGAGCGATTCTTGTCGTCTCTGATCAATGGAGGGTTGTGCCTGGGCAAAGGTTTGATCGCCAAGCGATCCGGTACGACGAACGGTCACCGCTGGTCGGATTGGCGGTCGACAGAACCCGACCGGCAAGGCCATGCTGGTGACAGGCAGTGCCATGAAAAGCACTTGCCGCCGAACCAACAAAGGAGGTGCTCCATGCCGGTGTCCCATGATCTTTGTCAGGATCTGAAGTGCACAGAAGAAGACATCCTGAAAAAACGCCGCGAGGATGAAAGTCTCGATGCGTTGATCAAGCAATATTCCAAACTTGATGCCAAGGTCGTGAAGGCCGAGAGCCCCCCGGCCGTAATGCCCGACGATGCACTGGAGACACTCAAGAAGGAACGGCTTCAGATCAAGGACCAGATCGCCGCGCGGATGCAGAGGTAGCCCAGACAGCAATGTGCCGAGGGCTTTCTTGTGGCGAGGAAGTCCCCGCCGCTGCGCTGTCGCACAGTGAACTAGTGCTCTGTGGCGAGGGGATTTATCCCCGTTGGGCTGCGCAGCGGCCCCCATACCGGCCCACTCGGTGCGTCAGGAAAATCGAGTTCACTGTCTTAGGGCTGCTGCGCAGCCCAGCGGGGCGGTGCGACGTTTCGCTAAATCCCCTCGCCACCCAAGGAGCCTTGCACGACCGACCGTCAGGTCAATGGATCCCAGCGCTGGGACCAGTCGCTACCGGTCCTGACGATCTCCCGCAGCACTTCGAACGCCTGCTGCAACGCCGCCGAGTCCCGGTCCCTGGAATACACCAGGTAGGTCGGGTAGTTGAACTCCGGCGCCTTGGGCACCCGCTCCAGGATGCCGCTGTCCAGGTAACTCTGCACGACCCGTGTGCGGAAGTATCCGCTGCCACCATTCTCGAGGATGTATTGCAGGGCAAGGGGACCGAGGTTGAAGGTCACCGCGGCCTTGGCCTTGTCCGGTAGCGCGGTGTCGTGTTGGCGCCGGAAATCCGCGCTCCAATCGATGTACACGTAGGGCTCGGGACGGGCGGCCAGGCGCACCAGGATGAGTTTTTCTTCCAGCAATTGTTCCACTTGCAGGCGCGGCCAGTATTCGGGTTGATAGACCACCGCCGCATCCAGCAGCCCCAGCTCCAATTGCTGCAGCAGCTTTTCGCCGTCGCGGATGTCCATGCGCAAGGCATGGCCGGGAATTTTCTCGCGCAGTGCTCCGGCCCAGGCCAGCATCAACGGGTTGCACAGGCTGACCTCGCCACCCAGGTGCAAGACGTTGCGATAGCCCTCGGGCAATGGCAGGTCCCGGCGGGCCGCTTCCCAGGTTTGCACGAGCTGGTTGGCGTAGACCACGAAGGCCTCGCCGTCGGTGGTCAAGCGCGCGCCGGCACGGTTGCGCACGAACAGCGCGCAGCCGAGCTGGCTTTCGAGCTTCTGGACCCGGGCGGTGATCGCCGTCTGGGTCACGTGCAGCTTCTCGGCCGCTGCGGCGAGACTGCCGTGGCGGACGATTTCCAGGAAGGTGCGGGCGAGGTCGATGTCCATGGTCAGGCCGATGCGGGGGAAGCGGGCATTGTAAGAGCTGCTGCGCCTCTCTGATACCGTCGGGGGGCCGCTTCGCGGCCCAGCGGGAGCAAGCTCCCTCGCCACGGGGGCATCGTTGTTCTTGAGTGAGCAGTATGGCCTCGATGCTGGCTGTTATTCGACGGCTTGGGGCTGTGCCGCCCGTGCCCAAGGCGCAACCAGGCGATCGGGTGTACGGCAGGCCTTGTGCTTGAAGACGAAACGACGGCACTTGTCGGCGAAGCCGTGGCGATCGTCCACCATGTCGCGGCGCATCTGTGTGAGTTCGTCATTGCGACAGGCCTGGATCGCCGCCAGGCTTCGTTCGGCCTTGCGCACCCGGATGCTTTCGTAGGCCGGATCGAGCAGTGCGCGGTTGGCCCGTTGCAGCAGCCACAGGCCGAACTCGTCGGGGCAACGCGGGCCGATCTCCTGGATCATGCCGCAGCGCAATGCTTCCAGGGCGCTGATGGGCAGGCAGTCCTGGGTGAGTTTCCAGGCCATGTCCGGACCCACCGCGCGGGGCAGGCTGTAGGTCCAGTATTCGGAGCCGTACAAGCCCATGGTCGCGTAGTGGGGATTGAGCACGATGTCGTGGCGCGCCAGCACGATATCGGCAGCCAGGGCCAGCATCACGCCACCGGCCCCGGCGTTCCCCGTCAGGCCGCTGACCACCAATTGCCGGGCGCTGAACAACTCCAGGCAGACGTCGTCGATGGCCTGGATGTTGGCCCAGGCTTCCAGGCCGGGTTCGGCGGCGGCCTGGATCACGTTCAGGTGCACGCCGTTGGAAAAGCTGCCGCGTCCACCCCGGATTAACAGCACCTGGGTGTCCCGGGATTTTGCCCAGCGCAGTGCCGCCACCAGGCGCTGGCATTGCTCCGTGCTCATCGCCCCGTTATAGAACTCGAACGTCAGCTCCCCGACATGGCCGCATTCGCGGTAGCGAATAGGTTGATAAGGCTCGTCGCTGAACGGCTGCCGGGCCAGGGAACGGTCGAGCACCGGGACGCCTTCGAGGCGGTTCGACAGGACATGGCGCGCCGGGCGTTTGAAAGTCTGTTCGCCGGGTTGCGGTTTGCGGCGCAGGGCGCCGATCCACAGGCTTGCGTCCCCTGTTGCCACCAGCACCGCATCGTCACGCACGGCCAACAGTTCGCCGGGCAGGCCATGGCGAACATCCAGATGGGCGTCGTACAGGTAGAATTGTTCGCCGGCCAGGCTGGCGAGCACACCGGGTTGACCGTCTGCGGCGTCGATGCAGCGCTGGATGAAAACGCTGCTGTCGTGCCAGCTGAAGCTGCGATCGTCCTGGGTCATGTTCGGTTGCAAGCGCCCGACCACGTCAGGGCGGCCATAGTCCAGCGGCACCGGGACGAAACCGTCGCGGTGTTTTTCCACCACCTCGCGGATGCAATGAATGGCCGCGTCGCTGACCGGGCCGTTATACAGCTCGGATTTGCGCAGGCCCTTGGGCAGGTCGAATTCGCAGGTGGCCCAGATGGGGCCTGCGTCCATTTCCTCCACCGCCTGCAAGGCGGTGACGCCCCAGCGATCAGGCTGCCGGGTGATCGCCCAGTCCAGGGCACTGGCACCGCGATCACCAACAATGCCCGGATGGATGATCACCACCGGGCGCCGTGGGTTGCACCACAATCGCTTGGGTACACGGTCCTTGAGAAACGGGCAGATCACCAGGTCGGCGCCGCTTTCTTCGATTTGCCGGCAGACCGAGGCCGCATCGGTGAACAGCACCACGCTGGGGCGATAGCCAGCCTCGCGCAGGTCCAGCCAGGCGCGTTGGGTCAGGCCGTTGAAGGCGCTGGACAGCAGAACGATCTTCAGTGGAGGCATGAATCTCTCTTCCTTGAGATGCGCAGGTGCAGGCCCCCGATGAGCCGTCCCTGGCCTTGATGGAAGCGTTACGTTAGCGGTTGCAGGTGAAGCGGGAACTGACAGGGATCAAGGTTGTGTGCGGTGGGAATCAGGGAGGGCAGAAACACGAATCCCGCCACGGGGGCGGGATTCGTTTGCAATCGAAAGGTTCGCGAAGAAGGCGAACTCAATCTCAGGCCGGGAACAGCTCGGACAGTTTCATGGCCAGCATCATGTCGCCTTCGGTGCGCAGCTTGCCGCCCATGAACGCTTGCATGCCGTCGGTGCTGCCGTCGACGATGCCTTGCAGGGTTTCGGCGTCCATCACCAGGGTCACCTGGGCGTCCGGGTTTTCACCTTCCTGCAGTTCGCAGGTGCTGTCCTTGACGACCAGCGAGAAATGCTTGGTTTCGTCGATGCGGAAACCGAATACCAGGTCCAGGCCGGCAGCGGCGGCTGGGTTGAACTTGGCTTTCATGGCTTGTACGGCGTCGGCTACGGAGGTCATGGTTTCGATCCTTATTTGGGTGGTACAGCAAGGGTCTACAGTAATCCGGACTCAGCGAAAGGTGATGAGGTCCGGGGCCTTCAACAGTTGCAGGTGGGCATGGCTGTTGAAGGAAGCCAGGGCCACCTCGCGCCCCCTGAATTTCAGGTGGTTGAGCGAGGTGTTGACGATTTGCCAGTTCAGCTCGAAGGCCTGTCGGGCCGGTATCCGGGTGATCAGGTGGAGCAGGGCGGTGATGGTGCCGCCGGAGGTGAACACGGCGATCTTGTGGGTGTTGTCGGCTTGCTCCAGGATGCGCTGCAGGCCCGCCTGGACCCGTTCGACGAAACCCAGCCTGCTTTCCAGGCCGGGCGGGTCATACCGGCCGCTGAGCCAGCGCTCGACGATCAGCACGAAGATGCGCTGGAACTCGGCGCGGTTCTGCGCAGCGTTGCGCAGGATATGCAGCGCCTCGGGCTCCTCGGGGAGCATGTCAGGCAGCAGGGCACGAATGACCGCGTCGGCATCGAACTCGTTGAACGCGGCGTCGATTTCCAACTCGGGGACCGGCATGCCGGCGGCAGACATCTGGCCCAGCGCGCCGACGGCGGTATCCTGCTGGCGACGCAGGTCACCCGAGAGGCAGCGATCGAATACGACACCAAGCTCGGCGAGGTGGCCGCCGAGCACTTGCGCCTGGCGTACGCCATTGGGCGAGAGGACATCGTAGTCGTCCGCACCAAAGGAGGCCTGGCCATGTCGAATCAGATAAATACTGCCCACGTCCGCGTCATCCCGGTACGTTGAAGGTTTGGCGAGGTTATGGGGATGGCGGTGAGCTGTCAATGAAAAAACATACGCTTGTTTGAAATGCCTGTTGCAGCCTTGCCCTGTCGCGCTCGCGTCAAAGTAACCATAGGTTTCTTGGCTGGTCGCGACGCAGGCGCATGGGTATGCTGGGACCGTTACGCGCCTGCGTTCAGTGGCGCATTGCATTTAAGGAGTTGCTGTGGAGTTTTTCATCGAGTACGCCGGTTTCCTGGCCAAGACCGTGACGCTGGTGATCGCCATCTTGGTGGTGCTGGCCAGTTTTGCTGCGCTGCGCAGCAAGGGGCGGCGCAAGTCGGCCGGCCAGTTGCAGGTGAGCAAACTCAACGATTTCTACAAGGGGCTGCGCGAGCGCCTGGAACAGACGCTGCTGGACAAGGATCAGCTCAAGGCGCTGCGCAAGGCCGAAGGCAAGGCTGAAAAGGCCGGGAAGAAAAACAAGGACAAGCCGGCGACCAAGCCCCGGGTGTTCGTGCTGGACTTCGACGGTGATATCAAGGCCTCGGCCACCGAGAGCCTGCGTCATGAAATCACCGCGCTGCTGACCCTGGCGACGCCGAAGGATGAAGTGGTACTGCGCCTGGAAAGTGGCGGTGGCATGGTCCACAGCTACGGCCTGGCTTCGTCGCAACTGGCGCGGATCCGTCAGGCCGGCGTGCCGCTGACCGTCTGCATCGACAAGGTCGCGGCCAGCGGCGGCTACATGATGGCGTGCATCGGCGAGAAGATCATCAGCGCGCCCTTCGCGATCCTGGGTTCCATCGGCGGCGTCGCGCAATTGCCCAACGTCAACCGTCTGCTGAAGAAACACGACATCGATTTCGAAGTGTTGACGGCCGGCGAATACAAACGCACGTTGACGGTGTTTGGCGAAAATACCGAGAAAGGCCGGGAGAAGTTCCAGGAAGACCTGGACATCACCCACGAGCTGTTCAAGAACTTCGTGTCCAACTATCGTCCGCAATTGGCCATCGATGAAGTGGCGACAGGTGAAGTCTGGTTGGGTGTCGCGGCGCTGGACAAGCGCTTGGTGGACGAGCTGAAAACCAGCGACGAGTACCTGGCCGAACGGGCCAAGGGTGCCGAGCTGTACCACCTGCACTACGCCGAACGCAAAAGCCTGCAGGAACGCATCGGCATGGCCGCCAGCGGTTCGGTGGATCGCGTGCTGCTCAGTTGGTGGAGTCGGTTGACTCAGCAGCGGTTCTGGTAATCCGGGGGTGCGCTGAGCATTCGACTCACCGCCATTCCCTTGTGGGAGCGGGGGTTGAGAAGGCAGGCGCAGGGGTGAAGATAATCTTTTTGATTATTCTGCCAGAAGAAGAGCACAACCGCCGACCCGATAGTTGGCTGGGAGGTGGGG
>NZ_JABAEE010000136.1:0-9471 GCF_023701885.1 Pseudomonas sp. CG7
TCAGGGGCTGGGCGGCGGTGTCGGCGCTGGCGGCGTTGGGGGTCTAGGATTGGGCGGGGGCGGCGTCGTGGTGTTCGTGTTGGCTCAGGCGGGTAGATGGCCGGGATTTTTCCCGCGCCACGGCGGCCGGATTGCTGACGAATAGGGGGGCAGAGTGTTCAGGGGTGATGTGCAAAGGTCCGACAGGTGTCGGCTTTAAAGGCCCGCGCTGGCCGACCACCAACGGCTTGAGCACATCGGCATGCTGATTGAGCCGGTCGGGGGCGAGTTGGCCCAGTCTCAGGCTCGACGCCAGCAACCATTCCCGGGCCCGCTCCGAGCGGACCCGGCCCAATACATTACCGCTCATGCGCAGCCCCAGGCCCAGCCCCCCGGTCAAACGCATCAGCAGGAAATTGATCAGTACCGAGGCGCGCAGCTCTCCGATAACTTCGGCCGCGTACTGAGGTGGCAACATCCGCACCCAACTGTTGAACGCGGCCACGTGGACGAAGAGCAACGGCTCGTCGCTCAATACCATCAGCCCTTTGGCGATCGCCTCGGAGGACGCCTTCAATAGCTGTTCAAGCTCGGCTTGAGTCAGGTACTCCAGCAGTTTTTCGCTGTTGGCCTGCAGATCCGCTAGCAGCCCGAAAACCTGCTTAACGTCGTCCCACAGTTGATGCAGGGCATTCTTGAAACCGCGCCAATCGGCTTGCTGCAACACGTCGTAGCGTTCGAGAAACCCGGCCTCGGAAAACTCCGTCCACAGCGGTTGAAACTGCTCCCACTCCGCTTTCAGCCAGCCCTCGAGTTCGTCGATCAAGCCTTGGTAAGACGCGTACAACGCCTTGACGTGATCAGCCGTGACATGGGGAAAAAAGGTGACGCGATAACGCTGGCCTCGCCAACACTCAGGCACTTCCAGGATGCCGCTGGGGCCGATCACGTGATGGATCGGCTCGCCGAAAATTTCCTGCCCCGGCGCACCACCGATGACCGGTTCCAGCATCACCGGTGTGTCGCCAATCGGCACGAAGCGCGCCGCCTGGAACATGTGCACCAGCGTCAGCGGCCCAGACGCCGGACAGGCCACCACCGTGGCGCTGACGGGTGTGTCCTGGTTTTTCGGTGCCGCGAGGGACACCTCGTGACCGACCTTGAACACTTGCTCAAGATCCAGCGCCCAGCCGGCCCAGAAGCTTTCAGCCCAGGCGTCGTAGTCGATCAGGCAGCTTCGAAAATCCTGGAAAACCGCTTCGACATCTGGCCGCTCGGGGTCCATGGCAGCCACCACCAACAAGCCAATGGTGTTGTTCAGGGCCAGGAGCTTGTCGGGGGCAAACATGCAGGAATCTCGCGGTGCAGGGACGGACGCGAGACTCTGCCGGGGATGACAGGGGAATTAAGTCAGTGGAAGGGGACGAAGGATGTAGGGCGATTCGCTAAATTTAACGCTTGGCCTTTAACCGAGCGTTTTACAACGTCCGCATCAACGCTTCGGCGTGCTGACGAAACACGACATAAGCTTCATCAAAGCTCGGGCGGACATCGCCAAAAATCAGCGGCATGAGCTTCGCGTCATACTGGCGACGAATCTGCGCATCCGAACTCGCCTGATGGAGGGCGCTCTGCATGACATTTCCCGGATCGTTAGCAAATGGAGGGAACTGCCGACCAAATTCCAGCGCATCAAACTCCACCAGGCTTTTGAATCCGATAGCGGCTCGTTCGCCGACAGCGGGATCGCCGCGGCTTATGCAGTAAACATCATAGATATGCCGCACCAACGTCTCGTCCCACGGCTGGAGCATGGCTCCGGCTTGGTGTTGGGCATAGCGGCGAAGAAACGAAATGACTTTCTCCGCGAGCGTCTCCTCAACCGCTACGCAGGCAATATCGCCCAATCTCCCAGACCTTGCGGCGAGTCGATTGACCAAGTATTCCAGTGGCTGCTGAGTCACTTCAAACTGCGGGATTCGCGCAGTCAGCTCAAGACTTAGATAAGGACGCAAACTGCTGTCATGAGGGTATTGCGGGGTATATTGCCAACGACTGGCAAAGTAGCGGTTTTCATTCCGGGCAACGCGCTCTTCCACGATCTCCTCAAAACCGAGCTCGGCGAGGACATGACAAACCTGAGCCTTCAGATTGCTGAGGTGCCGCTTCTGAGCCGAGGCACTCAACACATCAAGATCATTTAGAACGATTTTTAAGTCGACGTCCTCAGACATACGCTCGATCAGTTGGTAAGCCTTCGACAGGCTTGTACCACCGCAAAACACCAGGCGAACACCGGGAAACTGCATGCCCATCAGAGCTTGCAAAGCATCCGTCACATGGACGTCTTTTTCCAGGATGCTAGCCGTCAGCAGTCCGACATCGACCTCTGCCAACACCGCATCGATTAACTCGACCTGTTCAGGCGTGATGATTTTCATAAAGGACGTAACGACCACCGAAGCCGAGTTTTCGATTAATACGCCGTGACCCCGTGTCAAAAACGATGCCGGCAGGTAGCTGCAAGCTATCGCTGGCGTTGTATTCACGCGCTGCGCGTCCAGCCGTGATCTTCACGCCAAGCTTTTGCAGAACCAAAGGCGCCAAGACTTCAAGGGGACGAATGGGTATCGGCTTGCCGGTAAGCACACTGGCCTTGGCTTTTGCGAAGACACCCACACCGAGCTTGACCAATACACCGCTAGCCACCAGATGACGCAACGCTCGGGATACCTGCGCGGGGCTGCCGAAGTCGGAAAATTCGGCGCGTAGAAACACATCGTCCTTTCGCAAGGCGATTGATCTTTTAAGCCGCTCTTCGATAATCATGACTTCCCCCCCCGGACATCACCTAGCCTTAAAATACCAGTAATAAATTGTTTGATAAGGAAATTTTAATACAAACAGTGCTCATGATTTGCTCAGTATAAATCAGAGCTGGAACATCGGCCAATGCAGCCTCGGAACAGAATCGAATGCACAGCGCATATTCGTTTCAGACACAAAACCTGGGGGAACTGCGGTGAGGTTGGGAATGTGTGAACAGTTGCTCTCACAGGCTCCTCTTAACTTAAGGCGCATGAATCATCGTGGCGAGGGAGCTTGCTCCCGCTCGGCGGTGTAGGAGCTGGCGAAGGCTCGGGCCGCGTTCGGACGATCTTTTGATCTTGTCGACTCAATGGGCTGTGGAAATATCGCAGCCTCGCTTCGCTCGACAGCTCCTACAGGGCCCAGCGGGAGCAAGGTTCCTCGCCACAGGTTTAGCGTTTTTTTCATATCTCCCGGGGTGTCTTGCGCAGATAAACGCGCGAATAGATGCCTACCCGCACGCATTCTCAAGAAATACCCGCCTGCAACCCCTCAACCTATCGTAATCTCGCACCTGTATAAGCCCAGCCCCGCCACCGGCCGAGATCTCACCCCGATGCCCTCCATCTACCAACTCCAGCCCGCCTTTCAAAACTTGCTGCGCCCCATGGTCCAACGCCTCTACGACAACGGTGTCACCGCCACCCAGGTCACCCTGCTCGCGGGCATCGTCTCGGTGTTGGTGGGGGCGGTCATTGCCTGGTTCGCCGACCATCCGTGGATTTTCGTCCTGGTGCCAATCTGGATGTTCCTGCGCATGGCGTTGAATGCCGTGGACGGCATGCTGGCGCGGGAGTTTGGTCAACAATCGCATCTGGGCGCCTACCTCAACGAGCTATGCGATATCATCGCCGACGTTGCCTTGATCCTGCCTTTTGCCTTGTTTGCCGATACCAGTCTCCTGCTCGTGTTGTTGGTCACGCTGTTGGCGTTGTTCAGCGAATACGCCGGCGTGCTGGGGGCGATGGTGGGGGCTTCGCGGCGGTATGACGGGCCGATGGGCAAGAGCGATCGCGCCTTTGTGTTTGGCGTGTTGGCGACCGGCATTGCCCTGGGTTGGCTCGGGGCACTCTGGATAAATGGTGTGATGGCGGTGGTTGCCGCCCTGCTGGTTTATACCTTGGTCAATCGGGTCCGTCATGGCCTGGGCCAGGTGACGGAAAACGCTCCCTCAGCATAAGGAAGTTGCAATGCGCGAAGCCCAACACCGGACATTCACCACCCACGATGGCGTGGACCTGTTCTACCAACACTGGCCGGCTATCGATGCCGCAGCGGGCGAACCCCGCCAGGCTGTGTTGTTGTTCCATCGTGGTCATGAACACTCCGGGCGCATTGCGCACCTGGTGGATGAGCTGGATTTGCCCGGGTTCGACTTCTTTGCCTGGGACGCACGCGGCCACGGCCAGTCGCCGGGCGAACGGGGCGACAGCCCGAGTTTTGCCACCAGTGCGCGGGACGTGCAGACCTTCTGCGATCACATCGGCGCGACGCATCAGGTCGACGAAGCGAACATCGCCGTGGTCGCACAAAGCGTCGGCGCGGTGATCGTGTCCACCTGGGTCCACGACTACGCGCCGCGCATTCGCTCGCTGGTGCTGGCGTCGCCGGCGTTCAAGGTCAAGCTCTACGTGCCGTTCGCCCGGCCGGGCCTGGCGCTGATGCGCAAGTTCCGCGGCAACTTCTTCGTCAATAGCTACGTCAAGGCGAAATTCCTCAGCCATGACCCAGAGCGGGTGGCGTCCTACGACAGCGATCCGTTGATCACCAAGGCCATTTCGGTGAACGTGCTGCTGGGCCTGTACGAAGCCGCCGACCGCGTGGTGGCCGATGCCCAGGCGATCCAGGTGCCGACGCAGTTGTTGATCTCCGGTTCGGACTTTGTGGTGCACCGCAAACCCCAGGAGCAGTTCTTCGAACGCCTGGGCAGCCTGCACAAGGAAAAACACATTCTGCCGGGCTTCTTCCACGACACCCTCGGCGAGAAGAACCGTGGGCCGGCCGTGGCCAGTGCCCGCCGCTTCATCCTGCAGAACTTCGCCCGACCGCTGGAGCGCCCTTCCCTGCTGGACGCCGATCGCCTGGGCGCGACCTGCGCCGAAGCCGAAACCCTGGCCACCCCGCTGCCCCACAACTCGTTGCGTGATCTTTACTGGCGCATGACCCGCGCCAGCATGCGCTTTGGCAGTAAATTGTCCGCCGGGGTGAAGCTGGGCTTCGACACCGGCTTCGACTCCGGCAGCACCCTGGACTACGTCTACCGCAACCGCCCTACCGGCACCTCGGCGCTGGGCAAGATGATCGACCAGAACTACCTCAACTCCATCGGCTGGCGCGGCATTCGCCAGCGCAAGGTGCACGTCGAAGAACTGCTGCGCCTGGCGATGGCCGAGTTGCGCGCCCAGGACCGCGAAGTGCGCATCGTCGACATCGCCGCCGGCCATGGCCGCTACATCCTCGAAGCGCTGCAAGGCGTCAGCCCGTTGCCCGAGTCGATCCTGCTGCGCGACTACAGCGACATCAACGTGCGCGACGGCAGCGCGCTGATCGTGGAGAAAGGCTTGGGCGACATCGCTCAGTTCGTCAAAGGTGATGCCTTCGACCGCCAGGATCTGGCAGCCCTGGAGCCAAAACCAACCCTCGCCGTGGTGTCGGGCCTGTACGAACTGTTCGCCGATAACCAGATGGTCGGCGGTTCCCTCGCCGGCCTCGCCGAAGCCGTGGAGCCTGGTGGCTTCCTGGTCTACACCGGCCAGCCGTGGCACCCGCACCTGGAGCTGATCGCCCGCGCCCTCACCAGCCACCGCGCAGGGCAAGCCTGGGTGATGCGTCGACGCACCCAGGCGGAAATGGATCAATTGGTCGAGGCGGCGGGCTTCCGCAAGATCACCCTGCGTGTCGATGAATGGGGCATTTTCAGCGTTTCGCTGGCGCAGCGAGTGCAGTAATGAGCGCCGTCATCGCTCCGGCCCGCGAACCCGCGCTGCTCAAACCGGCGCTGCTGTGGCTGCTGTTGCTGGCGCCGCTGTTCTTCACCACCTACGGCTTCGCCACCTGGGTCACCGCCCAGCGTGACGACGTCGGCACGCTGGTGTTCGCCTGGGAAAGCCACATGCCGTTCATGGCCTGGACCATCGTGCCGTACTGGTCGATCGATCTGCTGTACGGCTTGTCCCTGCTGTTGCCCAACAGCCGCGACGAACTCAAGCGCCACGCCTTGCGCCTGCTCACGGCCCAGGTGATTGCGGTCAGTTGCTTTTTGCTCTGGCCGCTGACGTTTACCTTTCCCCGGCCGGAAATGGATGGGCTGTTCGGCTGGATGTTCGACGTGCTGGCCGGCTTCGACAAGCCGTTCAACCAGGCGCCGTCGCTGCACATCGCGTTGCTGGTGGTGCTCTGGGTCTGTTACCAACGGCACTTGCAGGGCTTCTGGCGTTGGGTGATGCACGGTTGGTTCGCGTTGATCGGCGTGTCGGTGCTGACGACTTATCAACATCACTTCATCGATCTGCCCACGGGCGCGTTGGCCGGTTGGTTGTGCGTCTGGTTGTGGCCGCTGGATCGACCGAGTCCGCTGTCGAGTGCGCGCCTGACCGCCGATCCTGCCCGCCGACGCCTGGCCTTGCGTTATGGCCTGGGCGCGGCGGCGCTGTTCATCCCGGCGTTTGCCTTGGGCGGCGCGTGGCTCTGGCTGATCTGGCCGGCGGTCGCGGTGCTCATGGTGGCGCTGAATTACTTGGCGTTCGGTGCTGATGGTTTCCAGAAGCGCGCCGATGGTCGCTTGAGTCCGGCGGTGCGTTGGTTGCTGGCGCCGTACCTGGCGGCGGCGTGGATCAATTCCCGCTGCTGGACGCGCAAGCACCCGCAGCCAGACCTGATCGCGGATAACGTCTGGCTGGGGCGAGTGCCTACGCCGATGGAATTGAAGGACAGCACGTTTACCGGCGTGCTCGACCTCTGCGCGGAACTGTCCATGGACAGCTCGAATATCGCCTATCGTTCGTTGCCGGTGCTCGACCTGACGGCGCCGACCGCCGAGCAATGCCTGAAAGCGGCGCAGGCCATCGAAAGCCTAAGCCAACATGGGCCGGTGCTGGTCTGCTGCGCCTTGGGTTATTCGCGCAGCGCCACGGCGGTGGTTGCCTGGTTGTTGCACACCGGCCGGGCAGCGAACGTTGACGCAGCGATCGTGCAGATCCAGCGCGCTCGACCGCGCATTGTCTTGCACGCGGCGCACCGTCGGGCACTGGAACAGTTATCCACAACACGGGGGAATGCTCATGATCAGTGATATGGAACTCCACACCGTGGCGAGCCTGTTGCGCCGGGGTCATTCGCTGGACCAGCTTTCCACGGGACTGACGCTGCTGGCGGCGCTGCTGGGGTTGGGGCAATGGCTGGTGGGCGTGATCGATCCGTGGTTGCTGCTGTTGAGTGCTGTGCTCCTGGTTATCGGAGTGGTGGAAAAATACTGGGCGCTGCGCGTGGCGTTCGACGCCGATCTGTTCCAGCGCATGGCCGACAGCACCCACTCCCTGGCCGAACGCACCTATGAATTGGATCAAGCCCTCACCGCGTTGGGCCTGCAACCCGCCGAACGGGCCGGACGCCTGTGGACCGAACGACGGCACGGCGCGTTGTTGCTGCTGCGGCGGCAGTCGCGGTTGCTGGCGGTACAAGTTGTCCTGGTGCTGGGCTTCATCGTGGCCAGTCCCTGGTTAGCTTCAGGTATCTAAAAAGTTTTTGTGGCGAGGGAGCTTGCTCCCGCTGGACTGCGAAGCAGTCCCAAAACCAAGCGCTGCGGTGTGTCAGATTGGTTGTATTCAGCCTCTTGGGGGCTGCTGCGCAGCCCAGCGGGAGCAAGCTCCCTCGCCACAGTGATGCTTATGTTTTTCAGGACAAGGAATCCTCATGTTCGAACCCGTGGTCGCCAACCTCATCACCTCCGCCGCTCGCATGGTCACGGGCGCTCGCAGCCTGTGGCTCGGTTGCGCGCCGACGCCGGTGCAGCGGATCTACTTCGCCAACCACAGCAGCCACGGTGACTTCGTGCTGCTCTGGGCCTCGCTGCCGCCGGCGCTGCGCAAGCTCACCCGCCCGGTGGCGGGCTCTGACTATTGGCAAACCAGCCCGGTGCGCCGCTACATCATCAACCGGGTGTTCAACGGCGTGCTGGTGGACCGCGAGCGCAAGGACCCTGCGTACAACCCATTGCAGCCAATGCTCGATGCGCTGGAAAACGGCGACTCGCTGATCATCTTCCCGGAAGGCACACGCAATCCGGAGGAAGGCCTGTTGCCCTTCAAGAGCGGGATCTATCACTTGATGAAAAACCACCCCGAGGTCGAGGTGATCCCGGTGTGGATCGCCAACCTCAACCGCGTCATGCCCAAGGGCCGTGTCCTGCCGCTGCCGTTGTTGTGCACCACCAGTTTCGGTGCGCCGCTGTGCATCGAAGAGGGTGAAAGCAAAGAGCAATTCCTTGAACGCAGCCGCGCCGCGCTGCTGGCACTGGCCCCGGAGCACGTCTGACATGGATCGATATACCCTGATGTTGTTTGGCGGGATCGGCGCGATTCTGGTGCTGGCGTCGCTGATTGGTTTCATTCTCAGGCTGCGGACCAAAGGCGCGCCGAACTCAGTCATCGACAACCTAAACGCCCGGATCAACGCCTGGTGGATCATGGTCTTGGTGATCGGCGTGGCGTTCTGGCTCGGTAACGCGGCGGTCATCCTGTTGTTCTACGCGGTGTCGTTCTACGCCCTGCGGGAATTCCTGACCCTGACACCGACCCGGCGCAGTGACTACCCGGCCCTGGTGGCGGCGTTCTACCTGGCCCTGCCGCTGCAATACCTGCTGATCTACTACGACTGGTACGGGCTGTTTTCGATCTTTATCCCGGTGTATGTGTTCCTGCTGCTGCCGATCCTGGCGTCCTTGGGCGGTGACAGCACGCATTTCCTCGAGCGCGCTTCGAAGGTCCAGTGGGGCTTGATGATCGCGGTGTTCTGCATTTCCTTCGTGCCCGCCCTGCTGACCCTGGACATCGCCGGTTTCGAAGGGCGCAACCTGTTGCTGATCGCCTACCTGGTGATCGTGGTGCAGCTCTCGGATGTGTTGCAGTACGTCTGCGGCAAGCTGTTCGGCAAACATAAGATCGCGCCGAACCTGTCGCCCTCGAAAACCGTGGAAGGTTTTGTCGGCGGCATCTTCCTGGCCTCGCTGATCGGTGGTGCGCTGTGGTGGATCACGCCGTTCAATCCCTGGCAGTCGTTCCTCATCGCCTTGCTGATCAACCTGCTGGGCTTTGCCGGCGGCATTGTCATGTCAGCGATCAAGCGCGACCGCGGCGTCAAGGACTGGGGCCACATGATCGAAGGCCACGGCGGCATGCTCGACCGGCTGGACTCGGTGTGCTTCGCCGCGCCGATCTTCTTCCACCTGGTGCGGTACTGGTGGACCTGAAAGGTCAGCCGTGACACCTGACCCTGTGGGAGCGAGCCTGCTCGCGATAGGGCCAGGTCAGCCACATTGAGGGGATGGGGGGCCGGCCCGAACGCGAGGCGGGACGCGCCGCCCAAGTGGGCGGGGGGGGGGGGGTTGGGGGGGGGGGGGGGGCGGGG
>NZ_JABAEE010000137.1:0-9458 GCF_023701885.1 Pseudomonas sp. CG7
TACGAGGCCAAAAGTCGTGATCGTCAGCTTAGAGCCTTACAGCGTAAGGCTACAAAGCTGGGTGTTCGATTGGTCGCGGCTTAAAAAGCTTTGGAGAACAAGGGGATGGATTTTGTTTGATGAGAGCTTGCTCCCGCTGGGCTACGAAGTAGCCCCATCTTTGCGATTGCTACGCAATCGAGCGGGAGCAAGCTCCCTCGCCACAGGTTGTTTGCAAGCCTCTCACCTGCCAGCACCCAAAAAATCCTCAAGCCCCGCTCTTGCGACAAGATGCGGGGCTTTTTTACGGCTATCGTATGGAGATATCCAGCACAAGGAGCAGGCGGGCATGCGTCAGCATTCGGTCATCCACACACCGAAACCGAGCGATTACCAGGAACTGACCCAGGTCTGGGAAGCGTCGGTGCGGGCCACCCATGACTTTCTACCGGACAGCTACATCGAATTGCTGAAAAACCTGGTACTCACTCGCTACCTGGATGCGGTGATGCTCATTTGCACCCGGGACGCGCGCCAACGGATCACCGGTTTCGCCGGTGTCGCGGCGGGCAAGATCGAGATGCTCTTTATCGACCCGCAACACCGTGGCCAGGGCCTGGGCAAGCTGTTGCTGCGCTACGCCATGGAACACCTGAACGCCGATCAACTGGATGTCAACGAACAGAACCCGCAAGCCTTGGGCTTTTACCTCAAGCAAGGCTTCGAAGTGGTCGGGCGCGCGGCAAAAGATGGCATGAACCAGCCCTACCCGCTACTGCACATGCGCTACAAGCAGCCTGACCTGAAGGCGGGACGCGGCTAAAAGTTGCATGAGGCAAATGGACCCGCGATTAACCGGCGCCAGGCAGGTACAATGCCCACCCTCTTTTTGTTACGGCCCCCGTCATGACTGACCCGATTCGTCTCTCCAAACGCCTCATCGAACTCGTCGGCTGTTCCCGTCGGGAGGCTGAGCTGTTCATCGAGGGCGGCTGGGTCACTGTGGACGGCGAAGTGATCGATGAGCCGCAGTTCAAGGTGACGGCCCAGAAAGTCGAACTCGATCCCGAGGCCAAGGCCACCGCGCCGGAGCCGGTGACGCTCCTGCTGAACGTCCCGGCTGGCATGGATGTAGACACCGCAATGGCTTCCCTCGGACCGCAGACCCTGAGCGAAGAACATCGCTTCGGCAAACGCCCGCTCAAGGGGCATTTCCTGCGCCTGACCGCCAGCGCCGACCTGCAGGCCAACGCCAGCGGGCTGCTGGTGTTCACCCAGGACTGGAAGATCTTGCGCAAGCTCACCGCCGACGCCGCCAAGATCGAGCAGGAATACGTCGTGGAAGTCGAAGGCGAAATGGTCGCCCATGGCCTCAATCGCCTGAACCATGGCTTGTCCTACAAGGGCAAGGAGTTGCCGGCGGTCAAGGCCAGTTGGCAGAACGAGAACCGCCTGCGCTTTGCTATGAAGAACCCGCAGCCCGGCGTGATCGCGCTGTTTTGCCAGGCGGTCGGCCTCAAGGTCGTCGCCATTCGCCGCATCCGCATCGGCGGCGTGTCCATCGGCAAAGTGCCGCTGGGCCAGTGGCGCTACTTGTCTGCCAAAGAGAAATTCTAATTTTCCCGGCGCCGCACCGAACGCAGGCGCCCACTGCCGATTGATCAGGACAGCACACATGATTCACAACGACGTACTGCGCAGCGTGCGCTACATGCTCGACATCAGCGACAAGAAAGTCATCGAGATCATCAAGCTGGGCGGCCTCGACGTCTCCCTGGCGGACTTGGCGGGCTACCTCAAGAAAGACGAGGAAGAAGGCTTCGTGTTCTGCCCCGACGAGGTCATGGCGCATTTTCTCGATGGCCTGGTGATCTTCACGCGCGGCAAGGACGAACGCCGTCCGCCGCAGCCCATCGAAGTGCCGGTGACCAACAACATCATCCTCAAGAAACTGCGGGTGGCCTTCGAACTGAAGGAAGACGACATGCACGCCATCCTCAAGGCGGCCGAGTTCCCGGTGTCCAAGCCGGAACTGAGCGCGCTGTTCCGCAAGTTCGGCCACACCAACTACCGGCCGTGCGGTGACCAGTTGCTGCGCAACTTCCTCAAGGGCCTGACGCTGCGCGTTCGCGGCTGACTTCCCAGGCCTCCTGGGCCTTTGTGGCAAGGGAGCTTGCTCCCGCTGGACGCGCAGCGTCCCCTCGCGGTGTGTCAGACAACACCAGGGGGCCGCTTCGCGGCCTAGCGGGAGCAAGCTCCCTCGCCACAGAAGCGCTCTTGCCATGGAGAACAGTGCCAACCTGGTCCCTCGCGTTATGATGCCTTTTCAACCTCGCCCCGATCCCAACCCATGACCTACAGCGTCTCCCCCATCGGCTTCCTACGCTCCTGCTTCAAGGAGAAGTTCGCCATTCCCCGCCAACCGCAACTGGCGCCGGCCGCACGCGGCGTGCTGGAACTGGTGGCGCCGTTCGACCAGGGCGAGGCGGTGCAGGGCCTGGAGCAAGTCAGCCATGTCTGGCTGCTGTTTCTGTTCCACCAGGCCCTGGAAGACAAGCCACGCCTGAAAGTGCGGCCGCCACGCCTGGGCGGCAACAAGTCCATGGGCGTGTTCGCCACCCGCGCCACCCATCGCCCCAACGGCATCGGCCAGTCGGTGGTGAAGCTGGAACGGGTGGAAGCCGGACGCCTGTGGCTCTCGGGCATCGATTTGCTGGACGGCACCCCGGTGCTGGACATCAAGCCCTACGTGCCCTATGCCGACATCATCGGCTCGGCCTCCAACAGCATCGCCAGCGCCGCGCCTGAGTTGATTCCGGTGCAATGGGCGGATACCGCCCTGCTGCAAGCACGCGAGCATGCCATGCGACTGGGGGAACCCCTGGTGGAGCTGATTGAACAATGCCTGGCCCAAGACCCACGCCCGGCGTACCAGATTCCTACAGCCGAACGGGAATATGGTGCGCAGTTCTGGGATCTGGATGTGCGCTGGCATTACCCGCAGCCGGGGGTGATCCGGGTGTTTGAAGTAATCCCAACGAAGGAGTAATCGCCGGAAACGAAAAAGCCCGCGCGGCCTTCATCAGGCGGCGCGGGCTTTTTTCTTGGTCTGTCAGTGTGACCGAGTCGCTGCCATCGCGAGCAAGCTCGCTCCCACAGGGTTTTGTGTTGTGTCAGATCTCTCGAACAACACAAATCAACTGTGGGAGCGAGCTTGCTCCGGGCGGCGATCCGACGATGGCGATCTATCAATCGCCACAAATACAGCTTACTTCTCTACAAACGCCCGCTCGATCAGGTAGTCACCCGGCTCGCGCATACGCGGCGAAACGGTCAGGCCGAAGCTGTTGAGCACTTCGCTAGTCTCGTCGAGCATGCTCGGGCTGCCGCACAACATGGCGCGGTCGTCCTGCGGGTTGATCGGTGGCAGGCCGATGTCGCGGAACAGCTTGCCGCTGCGCATCAGGTCGGTCAGGCGGCCTTCGTTCTCGAACGGCTCGCGCGTCACGGTCGGGTAGTAGATCAGCTTGTCACGCAGGGCTTCGCCGAAGAACTCGTTCTGCGGCAAGTGCTCGGTGATGAACTCGCGATAGGCGACTTCATTGACGTAGCGCACGCCGTGGCACAGGATCACTTTTTCGAAACGCTCATAGGTTTCCGGATCCTGGATGACGCTCATGAACGGCGCCAGACCAGTACCGGTGCTGAGCAGGTACAGATGCTTGCCAGGCTTGAGATCGTCCAGCACCAGGGTGCCGGTGGGTTTCTTGCTGATGATGATCTCGTCGCCTTCCTTCAGGTGCTGCAACTGGGAAGTCAGCGGACCATCGGGCACCTTGATGCTGAAGAATTCGAGATGCTCTTCCCAGTTCGGGCTGGCAATCGAGTAAGCGCGCATAAGCGGGCGGCCGTTGGGCTGTTGCAGGCCGATCATCACGAACTGACCGTTCTCGAAGCGCAGGCCCGGATCGCGGGTGCACTTGAAGCTGAACAGAGTGTCGTTCCAGTGATGAACACTGAGGACACGCTCGTGGTTCATGTTGCTCATGTACGGGGACTCCTGGGAATGATGCCTGCGCCGATAATCTGCGCAATTGCATCGCATTCTAATGGCGGCGACAATATCTGTTAAATGGATTATTAAGATAAGGGTTATCGGTTATATAGATATGCGATTTACTCTACGTCAACTTCAAGTCTTCGTCGCCGTCGCCCAGCAGGAAAGCGTGTCTCGCGCTGCGGGCCAGCTCAATCTGTCGCAGTCGGCGGCCAGCACCTCCATCACCGAACTGGAGCGGCAATCGAGCTGCCAGCTCTTCGACCGTGCCGGCAAACGCCTGAGCCTCAATGCCCTGGGCAAACAACTGCTGCCCCAGGCCGTGGCGCTGCTGGACCAGGCCAAGGAGATCGAAGACCTGCTCAATGGCAAATCCGGTTTCGGCTCACTGGCGGTCGGCGCGACACTGACCATTGGCAATTACCTGGCGACCTTGTTGATCGGCGGTTTCATGCAACGCCATCCGGAAAGCCAGGTGAAGCTGCATGTGCAGAACACTGCCAATATCGTGCACCAGGTTGCCCACTATGAAATTGATCTGGGTCTAATCGAAGGCGACTGCAGCCACCCGGACATCGAAGTGCAAAGCTGGGTCGAGGACGAACTGGTAGTGTTCTGTGCCCCTCAACACCCGCTGGCCAAGCGCGGCCAGGCAACCATGGAGGAACTGACCCATGAAGCCTGGATTCTGCGGGAGCAGGGTTCGGGCACGCGACTGACCTTCGACCAGGCCATGCGCCACCACCGTAGCGCGTTGAATATCCGCCTGGAGCTGGAACACACCGAAGCCATCAAGCGCGCCGTGGAGTCCGGCCTGGGCATTGGCTGCATCTCCCGCCTGGCCTTGCGCGACGCCTTTCGCCGCGGCAGCCTCGTCGCGGTTGAAACCCCGGACATGGACCTGGCGCGGCAGTTCTATTTCATTTGGCACAAACAGAAGTACCAGACCTCGGCCATGCGCGAATTCCTCGAACTGTGCCGGGCCTTCACCGCCGGGGCCCAACGCAGCGACGAAATCGTGCTGCCGGCCATTGCCTGACCCGTTACAGCAGGATCAGGCCCCACACCAATGCGATCATCGTCAGGGCGACGAACTGGGCGGCGCTGCCCATGTCCTTGGCGTTTTTCGACAACGGGTGCAACTCCAGGGAGATGCGGTCGATGGCTGCCTCCACCGCCGAGTTGAGCAACTCCACGATCAGTGCCAGCAGACACACGGCAATCAGCATCGCCTGTTCGACACGACTGACGTTCAGGAAGAACGACAGCGGAATCAGGACGACGTTGAGCAGCACCAACTGACGGAAAGCCGCTTCGCCGACAAAAGCCGCGCGCAGCCCGTCCAAGGAATAGCCGGAGGCATTGAGGATGCGTTTCAGGCCGGTCTGGCCTTTAAAAGGTGACATAGAGTGGGCAACTGATCGAAAAGGAGTGGAGAAACTAATTCAAACCCGGTCAAAAAAGCGTGAAGCAGCGCATCAAGCCTGCGGCGAAATTGACTCAAGTTGTTGCAACAACAGGGCCGCCTGGGTCCGGGTGCGTACATTCAGTTTACGGAAGATCGCCGTGACGTGAGCCTTGATGGTGGCCTCCGACACGTTCAGTTCATAGGCAATCTGCTTGTTCAGCAAGCCTTCGCAGACCATGGTCAACACCCGGAACTGCTGCGGGGTAAGGCTGGCCAGGCCCGCGCTGGCGGCCTTGGCTTCTTCGGACACGCTCACGGCTTCGAACGCCTGGGGAGGCCAGCAGACGTCGCCGTCCAGGACCGCCTTCACGGCCTTTTGAATCATTTCAAGGGAACTGGACTTGGGTATGAAGCCACTGGCGCCGAACTCCCGGGCCTTCACCATCACCGAGGCTTCTTCCTGGGCCGAGACCATGACCACGGGGATCTGCGGATATTGGCCGCGCAACAGCACCAGCCCTGAAAAACCATAGGCACCGGGCATGTTCAAGTCCAGCAGCACCAGGTCCCAGTCGGCCTTGTCCGTCAGCCGGGCCTCCAGTTCCGCGATGCTGGCCACCTCCGTCAACCGGACAGCCGGGCCAAGGCCCAGGGTCACTGCCTGATGCAACGCGCTGCGAAAAAGCGGGTGGTCATCGGCAATCAGGATTTCGTATGTGGCCATTTTTCAAATGATCCTGTTTTTAATGGCAGGCCCGATGCATTCGCGCCTCGCCAAGACAACTCGAGACACCGCCCGGCGACGGTATCCACAGGGGCACGTTCAACGCCAAACATAGCGTTTCAAACAGTGGGCGGCGCCCTGGTCGGCGCCAAGCATGCCCAGCGAAGCCAGGGTGGTCAAGCAGCACGGCCGCCCCTTTGTCCAGTATGGGCCACTATTGGGCCAATACTGCGTGCGGCGTACGGATGAAGGGTTGCAACTCGGCATGGGCCGGAGTCGACAGGTTCACCTCCCGCTGGCCCTTGGCGCCCAGGTAATGCTGGCTGAACACATCGAAATAGGCATCCAGGGCCGACGCGGCGTCGCTGTCCCCCGCCAATTCCAGGCACAACGCCGCCACCTCAGCGGTGCACAAGTGCTCGCTGCGGGTCGAACGGCGCAAGCGGTAGCGCGACAGTTTGTCGGGAAGCAGGCTCAGGATCGGCAGTCGGTCGAAATACGGGCTTTTACGGAAAATCTTCCGCGCCTCCGTCCAGGTCGCGTCCAGCAGAATGAACAGCGGACGCTTGGCGTGATCGAGATCCACCGTATGGGTGACTCGCGATGGCTCGACATATTCGCCGGGGAACACCAGGTAAGGTTGCCATTGCGGATCGTTCAGCAACGCCAGCAGTTGCTCATCGACCTCGGTGCGCGACCAGATGAACGCATGGTTGTCCCGCACCACATCGGCTATCAGCCAACCGGTATTGCTTGGCTTGAACACCTCCTTGTTGGTCATGATCAAACAAACCCCGGAACGGGTCTCGACGCTCGGACGCCAGGCGCACAGGCAATGGCTCTCGATCACACGGCAGGCGCTGCAACGGGGCGCGCGCCAGCCCCGGGCCTGAATCGGCTTGATGCCTTCATCGATGCGCTGGTCGCGCAGGCGGGCTACGGCGTTAGGGGCGTGATTCATCGTGGGCAACGCCGGCGGACAGGAAAACTCGACACGAACAACACTCGGCAGGGCAATAAAGGCCGGCAGTCTACCAGAGCGCACGAACCTGTACCGTCCACACGGGCTCCCCTATAATCCCCGGCCACTGAACGCACAGTCATGTGATCGGTCGAACCACCAGTCACTGAACCAGGAGAGTTTCATGCTGCGCCTTATCGTCCCTACCGTTGCCGTTCTGCTGGCGACGTCCTTCAGCGCTCAGGCTGCCTCGCTGAAAGAACTCGAACTGAACAAGATGCTGCAGAACGTTGCCAAGGAAAGTAGCGTCGGCACGCCGCGGGCGATCAACGAAGACATTCTCGACCAAGGTTATACCGTCGAAGGCACCGAGCTGATCAACCACCTCAGCGTGCAGAGCAGCCATGCCCAGAAGATGCGCGCAGACCCCAAGGCCGTGTATTTCCAACTGGGTTCCACGGTGTGCACCAATCCGGGCTTTCGCAAGTTGATGGCCAAGGGCGCGACGATGCGCTATGAATTTACCGAGGTTAAGACCAACCGTCCGGTCGCGACCGAACGCTTCCAGGAATCGGATTGCCCGAAACCCGCCAAGACGAAGAAGTAATCACCCCGAGCTTGCGCGCCGCTGCTCATCGTCGGCGCGCAGTTCCGCCACCAGCGCCTGTAGATAGCGCGAGCGCCATGCTCGCCCGCCCAGCCGGCGACAGCATTCTTCCTCAAGACTCACCCGATTGGCCTGTGCCGATTCCAACAGCATCAAGTACAACTGCCTGTCGAGTTCCAGAGTCACCCTGGCCATCTCTCCCGCCTCCCTGCCCGATCCGCTTCAATCCAATCACGTGGCACCCAGCCCTGGGCGTCAATTACGTTGGCACGCTTGTTATCAGTAAATCAGAGCGACACGCAGTCGGCCGGCAATCTGACGAGCGGCGCGATATTGCCGTGTGCTTATCCAGCGGTTGCCAACGGTCACTTTTGAGCGCCATGATCAGACAGCAAAGATCGGCTAGATTCAGAAGTATTCTTAGCAGTTGCACCGGGCAGAAAGAGCCTGTCCGGCCAACACTTTGGCGTGCTTGTTTTTATCAAAGGGAAGAACAGAACCCGTTGGATGGCTTGGTCGCCTGCCTCAGGCCGCGTCAAGCCAGGTCAGCCGCCAGCCGATGCCTGGGCTGACAACGACACACGGAGGGTCGTGGCCCGAACGAATCTCTCGTTCGGGCCGGGGTCCTGTTAAGAAGGAGAAGCTGAATGCCTTATAAACCGAATGACCTGCTCAATCGTCATTTTGAGAACCACGGCCACGACCTCACCCGCAAGGTCGAAGAACAACTCAACCTGGTATCCCCCGACAGCCCCAACCTCCCCATTTACCGCGACATGATCCTGACTGTGCTGCGCAAGGCCCAGGAGGATCACAACCGCTGGAATGCCAAGATTACGCTGCAAGCCCTAAGGGAATTGGAACAGGCCTTTCGTACGCTCGAACCATTCAAGGGCCGGCGCAAGGTGACGGTCTTCGGCTCGGCCCGAACGCCCATCGAACATCCTCTGTACGGCCTGGCCCGTGAGTTGGGCGCTGCGCTGGCCCGCTCAGACATGATGGTCATCACCGGTGCCGGCGGTGGCATCATGGCCGCGGCCCATGAAGGCGCAGGGCGTGACCATAGCCTGGGATTCAATATCACCCTGCCTTTCGAACAGCATGCAAACCCGACCGTTGAAGGCACGTCGAATCTGTTGCCGTTCCACTTCTTCTTTACCCGCAAACTGTTTTTCGTCAAGGAGGCCGACGCACTGGTGCTCTGTCCCGGCGGTTTCGGCACGCTTGATGAGGCACTGGAAGTCCTTACGCTGATACAGACCGGTAAAAGCCCATTGGTACCGGTGGTCCTGCTGGATGTTCCCGGAGGCAAGTTCTGGCAAGGCGCCCTGGACTTTATCCGCGAGCAGCTGGAGGAAAATCGCTACATCCTGCCCACAGACATGAAGCTCATGCGCCTGGTGTACAACGCCGAGGAGGCCGTGGACGAGATCAACCAGTTCTACCGCAACTTCCATTCCAGTCGCTGGCTCAAGCACCAGTTCGTGATCCGCATGAATCACAAGCTAAGCGAACAGGCCGTGCAGCAGATGCAGGTGGATTTTGCCGATCTGTGCCTGAACGACTGTTTTCATCAACATGACTACGGCGGTGAAGAGCACGACGAGGCCCGATTCAGTCATCTGACGCGGCTGACGTTCGCCTTCAACGCCCGCAACCACGGTCGCTTGAGGGAGCTGGTGGATTACATCAACCTGTCGGAAAACTGGGCCCAGCCCACCC
>NZ_JABAEE010000138.1:0-8758 GCF_023701885.1 Pseudomonas sp. CG7
CCCCCCGCCGGGGGGTGCGCCGGCGCGTCCCGGGGCGCCGCCCCCGGCCCAAAAAAAACTTCGGGCGCCCGCGCCAACGCTGCGGGCCCCCTACCCCCCCCGCCACAACAGCGATCAGCTCACTCCACGCGGTGTTTCAGCGGTAGAACAACCAATACCCCACCAGCCCCACCGCCTCGTTCATCAGTTGCCCGGACTGCCAGATCGCCTTGAATTCCGGCATCCAGCCACCCAGTGGCCGGGCGTTGTCCTGGCCCAGGAACCCGACAGGCGCCGGCACCACTTCAAACCCCGAGCGTTCGAAACTCCAGGCCGCCCGCGGCATGTGCCAGGCCTGGGTGACCACCACGACTCGCTTGATGCCGGCGGGCAGCAGGATTTCGGCGCTCATCTGGGCGTTTTCCCAGGTCGTGCGGCTGCGCTCTTCCTGCCAGCGCACGGTCACGCCGAAATCATCGCGCATCGAGTCAGCCATCAGCCTGGCCTCGCTGGGCGGGGTGCCATAGTGCAAGCCCCCGGTTGTCAGCACGGGCAAGCCCGAAGCCTTGGCCAGCCGCGCCGCATAACGCTGGCGCTCAAGCCCCACACCGGTGGGCTGGTCGGCCCCCCAGGCCGGGTCACCGCGCTCGCGACCGGAGCCCAGCACCACGATGGCGTCGGCACGCTGGGCCAGGGTCGCCCAGTCACTGCGCAGCAGCGGTGGATCACGCTCCAAGGCCTTGGCGCTCCACTGCACCACCACCGGCAGGCTCATCAGCCAGAAGCCGCCCAAGCCCACGACGAAACACAGGCGGGCCAGGCGCGGTCGTGAATGGCGCCACCACCAGGCAAGCGCCAACAGCAGCAAAAGAATGCCGGGAGGCAATAAAAGTTGTTTGATGAAATAGCGAAACGGCATCGGGCATCTCCATAGATGCCCGAAGCCTAGGTGGGTTGACGCAAAGCGACAACAGATTCGAAAAAACCTTGAATCAAAAAAAGCGACACGCGTGAATCCGGCGTTACTTGAACTGCAGTGACCGGACCTTTACAGCATCCTTGTCAGGCGTCCGGTCCTTGAGCCACACGACTTTGGCCGAACGGGGCGCATCGAGACGCTTGTTTGCCTGGGCCCCGATTGCGGGGGCCTGGTGCCCGACCTGCTCAAGGTAGGCCTTGACCAGTTCGAACTCTGCGGGGCTCAAGCCACGCAGCTCCAGCTCTGCCGGGCGCTCATCACGCAAGCGACCGGCGGTTCTTGCAGCGTCCAGGGCCACCCCGAGACGATCGATCAATTTTTCATACAACTCAGGTGTAGCGACTTTTCGTTGTGATTCAACCATCCCTCACCTCATTGAAGATAAGACTCACTCCCCATTGAGAAGCTTAGCTTCGCTGGGCAAACCGGCAGGGCGCCGCGACCAACGGCCCTGAACACGGGTCATCGCCTGGGGTCGTCGATGGTCGACACGCAATCTAAGGTTTCCCTCGGTAGAGCGCGGTCATGTATGCTACGGCGCTTCCTGTAACTCCACTTCCAGCTTGGCTGGGCATCGAAAACGCCGCATTCGGCGTCGTCTGCGCCCAGCATGGCCACGAAGAGGATTGGGCCACCCCATTCAGTACAAAAGTAGCCATGCACGAACACTACCAGCCCCGTGAAATCGAAGCCGCCGCCCAGTCGTTCTGGGACGAGCAAAAGTCCTTTGAAGTCAGTGAACAGCCAGGCAAGGAGACTTACTACTGCCTGTCGATGTTCCCTTACCCCAGCGGCAAGCTACACATGGGGCACGTGCGCAACTACACCATCGGCGACGTGATCTCCCGCTACCAGCGCATGCAAGGCAAGAACGTCCTGCAACCCATGGGTTGGGACGCCTTCGGCATGCCGGCGGAAAACGCCGCGATGAAGAACAACGTGGCGCCCGCCAAGTGGACCTACGAAAACATCGCCTACATGAAATCCCAGCTGCGCAGCCTGGGCCTGGCGGTGGACTGGTCCCGCGAGGTGACCACCTGCAAGCCCGACTACTACCGCTGGGAACAATGGCTGTTCACCCGCCTGTTCGAAAAAGGCGTGATCTACCGCAAGAACGGCACCGTGAACTGGGACCCGGTGGACCAGACCGTACTGGCCAACGAGCAAGTCATCGACGGGCGCGGCTGGCGCTCCGGCGCGCTGATCGAAAAGCGCGAGATCCCGATGTACTACTTCAAGATCACCGCCTATGCGGATGAACTCCTGGAGAGTCTCGACGAGCTGACCGGCTGGCCCGAGCAGGTCAAGACCATGCAGCGCAACTGGATCGGCAAGTCCCGGGGCATGGAAGTGCAGTTCCCGTACGACGTCGCCTCCATCGGCGAAGCCGGCACCCTGAAAGTCTTCACCACCCGCCCTGACACACTGATGGGCGCCACTTATGTGGCCGTGGCCGCCGAGCATCCGCTGGCGCCCCTGGCCGCCCGCAACAACCCTGAGCTGCAGGCGTTCATCGCCGAATGCAAGGGCGGCAGCGTCGCCGACGCCGACGTCGCCACCCAGGAGAAGAAAGGCCTGCCGACGTCGCTGTTCGTCGAGCACCCGCTCACCGGCGAAAACCTGCCGGTGTGGGTCGCCAACTACGTGCTGATGCACTACGGCGACGGCGCGGTCATGGCCGTGCCGGCCCACGACGAGCGTGATTTCGAATTCGCCCACAAGTACAACCTGCCGGTCAAGGCGGTGGTGCGCACCAGCGCGGGCGACCAGCCCCCGGCACCTTGGCCGGACGCCTACGGCGAACACGGCGAGCTGATCAACTCCGGCGAGTTCAACGGCCTGGATTTCGCCGGTGCGTTCGACGCCATCGAAGTCGCCCTGATCAAGAAGAACCTCGGTGCCTCGCGCACCCAGTTCCGCCTGCGTGACTGGGGCATCAGCCGCCAACGCTACTGGGGCTGCCCGATCCCGATCGTGCATTGCGACACCTGCGGTGACGTACCGGTGCCGGAAGACCAACTGCCTGTGGTCCTGCCGGAAGACGTCGTACCCGACGGCGCCGGTTCGCCCCTGGCACGCATGCCTGAATTCTATGAGTGCAGTTGCCCGAAATGCGGCGCGCCAGCCAAGCGTGAAACCGACACCATGGACACCTTCGTCGAGTCCTCCTGGTATTACGCCCGCTACGCCTCGCCGCACTATGAAGGTGGCTTGGTGGAAAAATCCGCGGCGGACGATTGGCTGCCAGTGGACCAGTACATCGGCGGCATCGAACACGCCATTCTCCACCTGCTCTATGCACGCTTCTTCCACAAGCTGATGCGCGACGAAGGCCTGGTGAGCTCCAACGAGCCGTTCAAGAACCTGCTGACCCAAGGCATGGTGATCGCCGAGACTTACTATCGTCGCGAAGCCAACGGTGCCTACACCTGGTTCAACCCGCGCGACGTCGAACTCGAACGCGACAGCAAGGCCAAGGTCATCAGCGCCAAGCTGATCGCCGACGGCCTGCCGGTGGAAATCGGCGGCACCGAGAAGATGGCCAAGTCGAAGAACAACGGCGTCGACCCACAGTCGATGATCGACCAGTTCGGCGCGGACACCTGCCGCCTGTTCATGATGTTCGCCTCGCCACCTGACATGAGCGCCGAATGGTCCGACTCCGGCGTCGAAGGCTCGCACCGTTTCCTCAAGCGCGTCTGGCGCCTGGCCCAAGCCCATGTCAGCCAGGGCCTGCCGGGCAAACTGGACGTCGCCGGCCTGAGCGACGAGCAGAAAGCCGTTCGCCGCTCGATCCACCTGGCCATCAAGCAGGCCAGCCATGACGTCGGCCAGAACCACAAGTTCAACACCGCCATCGCCCAGGTGATGACGCTGATGAACGTGCTGGAAAAAGCCGCCCAAGGCACCGAGCAGGATCGCGCACTGATTCACGAAGGCCTGGAAGCCGTGACGCTGCTGCTGGCGCCGATCACGCCGCACATCAGCCACGAGCTGTGGAATCAACTGGGTCACGCCGACCCGGTGATTGATGCACGCTGGCCGCTGGTGGACGAAACCGCGCTGGTGCAGGACAGCCTGACCCTGGTCATCCAGGTCAACGGCAAGTTGCGCGGCCAGATCGAAATGCCGGCCGCCGCCACTCGCGAAGAAGTCGAAGCCGCTGCACGGGCCAACGAAAACGTGCTGCGCTTCGTCGATGGCCTGACGATTCGCAAAGTGATCGTCGTGCCCGGCAAGCTGGTCAACATCGTCGCAAGCTAATTGGATCGGGCGCCAGGCTCGAGCCTGGCGCCGAATACAACCTGCGGGGTCGCCTGGTCGACCCCCATAGGGTTCAAGGGGAGCAACAAGATGATCAAACGTAATCTGCTGGTAGTGGGCCTGGCGGTCCTGTTGAGCGCCTGCGGCTTCCAACTGCGCGGCACCGGCACCACCGAGCTGGCGATCAACGAACTGGACCTCAGCGCACGGGACGCCTATGGCGAAACCGTCAAGATGCTGCGCGACAACCTGGAAAACAGCGGCGTGAAAGTCTACGGCGGAGCGCCGTACAAGCTGGTATTGACCCGTGAACAGCAAAGCCAGCGCAGCCTGAGCTATGCCGGCGCCGGTCGTTCGGCCGAATACGAACTGAACAACGTGCTGAGCTATGAAATCCGCGGCCAGAACGATCTGGTGCTGCTGGACGATAAGCTGGAGGTACAGAAGGTCTACCTGCACGACGGCAACAACATCACCGGTTCCGACCAGGAGTCGAGCGAAGTGCGCGACGAAATGCGTCGTGACCTCGTGCAACGCATGATGCTGCGTCTGCAACAGCTGAGCCCGGCCCAACTGGACCAGCTGCAACAGACCGCCGACGCCAAGGCCAAGGCCGAAGCCGAAGCGCTGGAAGCGGCACGCAAGGCTGAAGCGGAAACCCCGCAGCAGTCGCCGATGCAGATCCCGGCTGAATAAGCCTTGCGGGGCGCTCCGGCGCCCCGCTCGCCTTCTCTTATGAAGCTCGCTCCCGCCCAACTCGGCAAACACCTGCAAGGCACGCTTGCGCCCGTCTACATCATCAGCGGCGATGACCCGCTGCTGTGCCAGGAAGCCGCCGACGCCATCCGCTGCGCCGTTCGCCAACAAGGCTTCGACGAACGCCAGGTCTTCGCCGCCGATGCCAGTTTCGACTGGGGCACGCTCCTGCAGGCAGGGGCGAGCATGTCGTTGTTCGCCGAAAAACGCCTGCTGGAACTGCGCTTGCCGTCTGGCAAGCCCGGTGACAAGGGCGCCGCCGCGCTGATCGAATATTGCTCACGCCCGGCCGAAGACACGGTGCTGCTCATCAGTTTGCCGAAACTTGACGGCAGCGCGCAGAAGACCAAATGGGGCAAAGCCCTGGTGGAAGGCCCGCAGACCCAGTTCGTGCAGATCTGGCCGGTGGACGTCAGCCAGTTGCCCAGTTGGATTCGTCAGCGCCTGTCCCAGGCGGGTCTCTCGGCCACACAGGACGCAGTGGAGCTGATTGCCGCCCGGGTCGAGGGCAACCTGCTGGCCGCTGCCCAGGAAATCGAAAAGCTCAAGCTGATGGCCGAGGGCGGGCAGATCACCGTGGAAACGGTGCAAGCCGCCGTGGCCGACAGTGCGCGCTTCGATGTCTTCGGGCTGACCGATGCGATCCTCAACGGTGAGGCCGCCCATGCCCTGCGCATGCTCGAAGGCCTGCGGGGCGAAGGCGTCGAGCCGCCGGTCATCCTCTGGGCCCTGGCTCGGGAGCTGCGCCTGCTGGCCAACCTGTCCCTGCAATACAGCCAGGGCGTACCGCTGGACAAAGCCTTCAGCCAGGCCCGCCCGCCCGTCTGGGACAAGCGCAAACCGCTGATGAGCAAGGCCCTGCAGCGCTATTCCGCGTCGCGCTGGGCGCAATTGCTGCTCGAGGCCCAACGCATCGACGCGCAGATCAAGGGCCAGGCCGCGGGCTCGCCGTGGATGAGCCTCAGTCGGTTGTCGCTGTTGATGGCCGGGCAGCGGCTCTCCTTGCCCGCTGAATAACCCTCGTTTCCAGACAACAGATTTTTTGTGACAAGAATGCTGTTGTGGCGAGGGAGCTTGCTCCCGCTGGGCTGCGCAGCAGACCCAAAAAAACAGGGCCGCTGCGCGCTGGAACGCCAGCCCGGCCCAGCGGGAGCAAGCTCCCTCGCCACAAAAGCGCTTCACCTCAGATGACATTTCCTACGCAATGCAGGGACTGGACAACCACCCAACTCTGTCCCATGATTTGCCCCGCAAAAACCACCCCACGAGAGTACCCATCATGAGCAAAAAGCCATCCAGGCATGGCCCCAACAAGGCCAAGTCCATCGTCGCCCAGCCCCTGTTCCGCAGCCGCCAGGAACGACCCGCCAAGGGCAAGGGCAGCTACCGCCGCGAAGCCTTCCAGTCTGACAACTGGGAGGCGTCTTGCTTTCTGGCCGCTTGAAACACTCGGACAAGCCCTACGCCCCTTTCGCATGATAAGGTCAGCTCCTGATTTGTATTTCTGGACCCGTGCATGCCCGTCTGTCTTTCCCATCGTTGGCCACTGCGCCAAATGATTGTTGCCGCAAGCGTTGTCCTGCTTGTCGCCTGCGCCGAAAAACCTACCGCCGCCGACGCCCAACCGCTCCCGACAGCTCCCGTCGTGACCGCGCCTGCCATCGTGCCGCCCGTGGTGCCCACCGGTGACGACTTGGTGATTGCGCCCACCCAGACCTTTGCTGAATGGCAGGCCGGGTTTCGCAAGGAAGCGCTGGCCGCCGGGATCCGTGCCGATTTGTTCGACCGTGCGTTTGTCGGCGTCAGCCCGGACATGAGCGTGATCAAGGCCGACCGCAGCCAGCCGGAATTTACCCGTCCCGTGTGGGAATACCTCGACGGTGCGCTGTCGCCACTGCGAGTCAACAAGGGCAAGAGCCTGATCCAACAGCACGCCCAGATCCTGCAAAGTATCGAGCAGCGTTATGGCGTCGATCGCGAGGCGCTGGTGGCGGTATGGGGCATGGAGAGCAACTTCGGCCAGTTCCAGGGCAGCAAGTCGGTCATCAACTCCCTGGCGACCCTGGCCTACGAAGGACGGCGCCCGGGCTTTGCCCATGCGCAATTGATCGCCGCGCTGCAGATCCTGCAACAGGGCGATATCACACCGGAAAAAATGCTCGGCTCCTGGGCCGGTGCCATGGGCCAGACCCAGTTCATTCCCACCACGTATAACACCCATGCAGTGGATTTCGACGGCGACGGGCGCCGCGACATCTGGGGCAGCTCCACCGACGCCCTGGCCTCGACCGCGCACTACCTGCAAAGCTCCGGCTGGCAGCGCGGCCAGCCGTGGGGGGTCGAGGTCTCGCTCAACGAGGGCTTCGACTACACGCTGGCCGATGGCACGATCCGCAAGCCTGTCTCCGAATGGATGCGGCTAGGCGTTTCAGAATATGGCGGCTTGCCAATCGCCCCCGAGGACAAGCAGCTCTCGGCGTCCTTGCTCCTGCCGGCTGGCCATCGCGGTCCGGCGTTCCTGATCTTCGATAACTTCCGCGCCATCCTCAAGTACAACAATTCATCGTCCTATGCCTTGGCGGTCGGACTGTTGTCGAAGCGCTTCAGCGGTGCGGGGTTGGTCTACGGCCAATGGCCAAAGGAAGACCTGCCCCTGAGCCGCAGCGAACGCGTGGAACTGCAAACCCTGCTGGGCAAGCATAACTACGACGCGGGCAACCCCGACGGCATCATCGGTGCCAACACCCGCAAAGCGATCCGCAGCGCCCAGCAGTCGTTCGGCTGGCCGGCGGATGGGTATCCGACGCACCAACTGCTTGAGGCGTTGCGCAACCGCTGAACGGGCGTATGGCCGCTGACGCCATCGCGAGCAAGCTCGCTCCCACCGGGTGTCCGGTCACCCTGTGGGAGCGAGCTTGCTCGCGAAGACTGACTTGCAGGCGCTACATGACTAGCGGCTGATCACCACATCCTGCTCCAACACCAACCGCTTCTCTCCCGCATCCAGCGTCACCAATGCCCCCATGGGCAAAGTCAGGTTCGGATCGCAATGCCCGCTGCGCCAGCCGGACAACACCGGGATGCGCAACGGCGCGAAGGTCTGCTTGAGCAACCGGTTCAACGCCTCGAGGTCTACCCCCGCTATATCCCCTACCAGGACCCCGCGCAATTTCGCCAGGGTGCCCGCCAGTCGCAATTGAGTCAGCAGTCGATCGATGCGATACAGCGGTTCGTTGACATCTTCGATGAACAGGATCACCCCTTCGGCGTCGATCTGATAGGGCGTGCCGATGGTCGCGGCGATCATCGAGAGGTTGCCGCCCAGCAGGCGGCCGTGGGCGATGCCTGGCTCGACGGTGGTCAACGGATAGGCCGCGGGATGGCTCAGCAGGCTGCCGGCTTTCACTTGTCCACGTAGCAGGCTGAAGAACGCGGTGACGGTTGGGGGGTCCTTGTCGCCGAGGAGGTCGGCGTTGAGCAGCGGGCCGTGGAAGGTCACGAAGCCGGCGTAGCGGTTGATGGCCAGGTGCAGGGCGGTGATGTCGCTGTAGCCTACGAATGGCTTGGGGTTTCGGCGTATGAGGTCGAAGTCGATGCGATCCAGCAGCCGGGGGGTGCCGTAGCCGCCGCGCAGGCAGATGATGGCTTTGATTTCTGGGTCGGCGAAGGCTGTGTGCAGGTCGTTGAGGCGTGTGTCGTCGCTGCCGGCGAGGTAGCCGTCTTTTTCGTAGACGCCTGGGAAGATTCGCAGTTCGTGGCCCCTTGCGCGCATCCATTGGG
>NZ_JABAEE010000139.1:0-8662 GCF_023701885.1 Pseudomonas sp. CG7
CTGTGTTCGCCTCAGAACCCCTGTGGGAGCGGGCTTGCTCGCGAAGAAGCCGGCACATTCAACATTGATGTCGGCTGGCCCACCGCTTTCGCGAGCAAGCCCGCTCCCACAGGGAATTGGCGGTGGGTCAGTTACTTGAATGCTGGATATAAACCATCGTGGCGAGGGAGCTTGCTCCCGCTCGGCTGCGCAGCAGTCGTAAAACCAGTCGGCCGATTTTTCCTGGAGTACTGGGTTGACTGGTTTGGGGCTGCTACGCAGCCCAGCGGGAGCAAGCTCCCTCGCCACAAGGTTGTGTAGGTATGGCTTTGGTGCCTGCATAAAAAAAGGCCGGTGGACTTGTCGCCCCACCGGCCTTTTTCACCGCGCCAAAATGCCTGTTACTGCACTTCGACCGCCAGGCTGTCGCTGATCTTTTTCTGCCAGATGGCAGGACCGGTGATATGCACCGACTCGCCCTTGCTGTCCACCGCGACCGTCACTGGCATGTCCTTGACCTCGAACTCGTAGATCGCTTCCATGCCCAGTTCGGCGAACGCCAGGACCTTGGATTTCTTGATCGCCTGGGCCACCAGGTAAGCGGCACCGCCGACGGCCATCAGGTAGACGGCTTTGTTGTCCTTGATCGCTTCGATGGCGGTCGGGCCGCGCTCGGATTTGCCGATCATGCCCAACAGGCCGGTCTGCTCGAGGATCTGGCGGGTGAACTTGTCCATCCGTGTGGCGGTGGTCGGACCGGCTGGGCCGACCACTTCGTCGCCGACCGGATCGACCGGGCCGACGTAATAGATGAAGCGGCCCTTGAGGTCCACTGGCAAGGTTTCACCCTTGTTCAGCATCTCGACCATGCGTTTGTGCGCGGCGTCGCGACCGGTGAGCATCTTGCCGTTGAGCAGCACGGTTTCGCCCGGTTTCCAGCTCTGCACGTCTTCCGGGGTCAGGGAGTCGAGGTTGACGCGACGGGCCGACGGGCCGGCTTCCCAGACGATTTCCGGGTAGGCGTCCAACGGTGGCGCTTCCAGCGATGCCGGGCCGGTGCCGTCCAGCACGAAGTGAGCGTGACGGGTGGCGGCGCAGTTGGGGATCATGCACACCGGCAGGGAGGCGGCGTGGGTCGGGTAATCCATGATCTTCACGTCGAGCACGGTCGTCAGGCCGCCCAGGCCCTGGGCGCCGATGCCCAGTTGGTTGACCTTCTCGAACAGCTCCAGGCGCATCTCTTCGATACGGTTCTGCGGGCCGCGGGCCTTGAGCTCATGGATGTCGATGGATTCCATCAAGACTTCCTTGGCCATCACCGCGGCTTTCTCGGCGGTGCCGCCGATGCCGATGCCGAGCATGCCCGGTGGGCACCAACCGGCGCCCATGGTCGGAACGGTCTTGAGCACCCAGTCGACGATGGAGTCGGACGGGTTGAGCATGGCCATCTTCGACTTGTTCTCGGAACCGCCGCCCTTGGCCGCCACGTCCACTTCCACGGTGTTGCCCGGGACGATGGAGTAGTGGATGACCGCCGGGGTGTTGTCCTTGGTGTTTTTGCGAGCGCCTGCCGGGTCGGCGAGGATGGAGGCACGCAGGACATTTTCCGGCAGGTTGTAGGCGCGACGCACGCCCTCGTTGATCATGTCGTCCAGGCCCATGGTCGCGCCATCCCAACGCACATCCATGCCCACGCGCACGAACACGGTCACGATGCCGGTGTCCTGGCAGATCGGCCGATGGCCGGTGGCGCACATGCGCGAGTTGATCAGGATCTGTGCCATGGAGTCACGGGCCGCCGGCGATTCTTCGCGCAGGTAGGCTTCGTGCATCGCCTGGATGAAATCCACGGGGTGGTAATAGGAAATGAACTGCAGGGCGTCGGCGACGCTCTGTATCAGGTCATCTTGCTTGATCACGGTCATGAGTCGCGCTCCTCTCTAAAGACGGGAACATTCAATAAGGTGCCGGCCGCTTGGGTGCATCGGTCGACGGGCGGCACCTCTATAAGGCACGCCGGGCATGCTGGCGCGACGCTAAAAAGGCGCGGCAGTATATCGCAGGCCAGCATCCTGTGGGAGCGAGCTTGCTCGCGATCGCGACGGACTGATGAGGATGGCGGTGAAAGCCTGTGGCGAGGGAGCTTGCTCCCGCTGGGCTGCGCAGCGGCCCCAGGATTTTGCGGTCGCTGCGCAACCGAGCGGGAGCAAGCTCCCTCGCCACAGGGATATCAGGGGCGCGAGCCACTGCGTCAATTGGGCCATTGCTTTGACGCCATTTTTCTGCTCCAGAATTGAATGGTCATTTGTCCTACACGCCACTAAAGTGGCGTCTGGCCTGTAGCGTAGGACGCCTCCTGTCAGTTTCCTTTCCCATGGTGAGTCAACGATTGACCCATAACGCCATTCAACGTCTTTTGCTGAAACGCTTCGCTTTGGCGGCCGCGACGTACGCGCTGGCACTGGTTTTGTTGTGGCTGGCATTTTTCAGTGGGCATTACCTGGACTCGTTGCGCGGTGTCATCATCGGCAGCGTGTTGGTCGTGCTGTGCCAGGCCGGGCTGTTCACATTGTTTATCACCGACCGCAACCTGCGCTTTGCCGACCCCAGCCTCACCGAAGTCCAGGTGTTGATCGGCCTGGGCTGGCAGACCTGGATGATGGCGCACCTGGACCAGGCCCGGGGCGTGTTCCTGGTGTTTTATGTGCTGATTCTGTTGTTCGGGCTGTTCCACCTGTCACGCCGGGCCTTTGTGCGCTGCGCGTCGCTGGTGTTCATCAGTTTCACCGCGATTACCCTCTGGGACGGTTATTTCTTCAGGCTTCCCGATCCCACCTTGGCCGGGTTGCAGGTGGCCGTGCTGTTTCTCGTGCTGGTGTGGCTGGTGTTTTACGCCCGCTACGTCCAGACCTCACGCCAGCGCATGCGCCAGCGGCGGTTTGCCTTGCAGGCGCACCAGGACACCTTGCGCGGCATGATGCGCCAACTCGAAGACCTGGTGGCCACCGATGAGCTGACCGGGCTGTTCAATCGCCGGCATTTCCTGCGCCTGGCCTCCCGCGAACTCAACACCCTCCGGCCCGGCGTCGCCCATGGCCTGGCCCTGATCGACCTTGACCATTTCAAGCGCATCAACGACCTGCACGGCCACGCCGCCGGCGATCAAGTGTTGCAGGCGTTCGCCGCTGTCGCCACGGCGTGCCTGCGTGAAGGCGATGTACTGGCTCGTTATGGCGGCGAGGAATTCGTCATGCTGCTGCCCGCTTGCGACCCCCAGCGCCTGACGGCCTGTTGCGAGCGGCTGCGGCTGGCGTTCACCGAAGTCGAGCTGATCGGCCTGCAGGTCGGCGCCCTCAGCCTGTCGGCGGGCATGACGATGCTGGACATGGGCGATGACCTGGACAACGCGTTGCAGCGGGCCGACCAGGCCCTGTACCGTGCCAAGCGAGACGGCCGCAATCGGTGCGCCGCCGCTTGGGAGAACGTCGATGCCTGAACTGACAGTCGCCGGTCGACACTGGACGGTGGCGGCGGGCAGTAATCTGCTGGACGCCTTGAACGGTGCCGGCGTGCCGGTGCCCTACAGTTGCCGCGCCGGGAGCTGCCACGCTTGCCTGGTGCAGTGCGTGGGTGGCGACGTGCGTGACAGCCGTCCCGATGCCCTGAGCCCGACGCAGCGCGACCAGGGCTGGCGGTTGGCGTGTCAATGCCAGGTGGTGGAGGATGTGCAGATCCACACCTTCGATCCGCAACGTGACGGCCAGGCCGCCCAGGTCATGGCAGTGGATTGGCTGGGCGGCGAGGTGTTGCGCCTGCGCGTCACCGCCGAGCGGCCGCTGCGGTATCGGGCCGGGCAGCATCTGGTGCTGTGGGCCGGCGACGTGGCCCGGCCATATTCCCTGGCAAGCCTGCCCGAAGAAGACCGTTTCCTGGAGTTCCACCTCGATTGCCGTGAGCCCGGCCAGTTCATCGAGGCGGCCCGGCAGATGAACGCCGGCGACCCGATCCGCCTGGGCGAGCTGCGCGGTGGCGCCTTGCACTACGATCCCGACTGGCATGCCAGGCCGCTGTGGCTGCTCGCCGCCGGGACGGGCTTGGCGCCGCTGTTCGGCTTGCTGCGCGAGGCGTTGCGCCAGCATCACCAAGGCGCGATTCGCCTTATTCACGTGGCCCATGACGCGGCCGGGCATTACCTGGCCAAACCCCTGGCGGCGCTGGCGGCCAAGCATCAAAACCTCTCGGTGGAGCTGCTGACCGCGGCCGAGGCGCCGTCCGCCTTGGCGCAACTGCGGCTTGTTTCCCGGCAAACCCAAGCTTTACTCTGCGGCCATCCCGACCGGGTCGAGGCCTTTGCCAAGCGTTTGTACCTGGCCGGCTTGCCGCGCAATCAACTGCTGGCCGACGTCTTCCTGCCCCGTGGTTGAGCGCTGATTTCCAGACGCGAGACCGACCATGACCGAAACCTTGCTGCTCGACCGTGAACGCGGCCTGCTGACCGTGCGCTTGAACCGCCCGGACAAGAAAAACGCCCTCACCCGGGCGATGTACAGTCAATTTGCCCACGCCTTGACGACGGCGGACAGCGACCCGCAGATTCGCGCGGTGCTGCTTACCGGCTCCAGCGCTTGCTTCACCGCCGGTAACGACATCATCGACTTCCTCGAACAGCCGCCGAACGACCTCGATAACCCGGTATTCCAGTTCATGCTCAGCCTGATCGATTGCCGCAAACCGGTGATTGCCGCCGTGGCCGGGCCGGCGGTGGGCATCGGTACCACGATGCTGCTGCATTGCGACCTGGTCTACGTCAGCCGGGATGCGCGGCTGCGCATGCCGTTCGTCAACCTGGGTTTGTGTCCGGAATTCGGCTCCAGCCTGATCCTGCCACGGCTGCTGGGCCAGGCCAAGGCTGCGCAATTGTTGCTGTTGGGCGAGGGCTTCAGTGGTGAGCAAGCTGTCGCCTGGGGCATCGCCACCGAGGCGCTGGACAATGGCGAAGCGGTGTTGGCCAAGGCCAGGGAAGTGGCATTGCGCTTCGAATCGCTGCCGCCGGAAGCGGTGCGCATCAGCAAGCAACTGATGAAAGCGCCGGACCGGGAAGCATTGCGCAAGGTGATCGAAGAGGAGGGCAAGTTGTTCACCCAACGCCTGCGCTCGCCCGAGGCGGTGGCGGCGTTGTCGGGGTTTATCAACAGGCGTTGAGTTTTTTGGTGCCTGGTCCGGCCCTATCGCGAGCAAGCTCGCTCCCACAGGGTTTTGTGTTGAACACATTATTGATGAACACCACAGACCTACTGTGGGAGCGAGCTTGCTCGCGATGGCGGCAGATCAGGCAGCACAGGCTTCAGCAGGCAAAAACCAAAAAGCCCCGCCATTCACACGGCAGGGCTTTTGTTTTTCAGCGCTCGGTCACTCAGACCATCGGGTCGCCAACGTGCAGGATCTTCATCCCGTTGGTGCCGCCGATGGTGTGGTAGCTGTCGCCCTTGGTCAGGATGACCCAGTCGCCGGTCTGCACCACGCCGCGCTTGACCAGTTCATCCACCGCCGCCTGGCTGACTTCGCCCGGTTGCAGGGCCGCCGGGTCGAACGGCACGGTGTAGACGCCACGGAACATCGATGCGCGGGCCTGGGTTTCGCGGTGTGGGGAGAACGCGTAGATCGGCACCGAGGAGCGGATGCGCGACATGATCAGCGGCGTGTAACCACTTTCGGTCAAGGCGAGGATCGCCTTCACGCCCGGGAAGTGGTTGGCGGTGTACATCGTCGCCAGGGCGATGCTTTCGTCGCAGCGCTCGAAGGTCTTGCCGATGCGGTGGCTGGAGGTCTTGCTGGTCGGGTGCTTTTCAGCGCCGATGCAGATACGCGCCATGGCCTGCACCGCTTCGAGCGGGTAGAGGCCGGCGGCGCTTTCGGCCGAGAGCATCACGGCGTCGGTGTAGTCGAGCACGGCGTTGGCTACGTCGGACACTTCGGCGCGGGTCGGCATCGGGTTCTGGATCATCGACTCCATCATCTGGGTCGCAACGATCACCGCTTTGTTGTGGCGGCGTGCATGCAGAATGATCTTCTTCTGGATGCCCACCAGCTCGGCATCGCCGATTTCCACGCCCAGGACGCCACGGGCCACCATCACGGCGTCGGACGCCTTGATCAGGCCGTCGAGGGTTTCGTCGTCGGCCACGGCTTCGGCGCGTTCGATCTTGGCCACCAGCCAGGCGGTGCCGCCGGCTTCGTCGCGCAGTTGACGGGCGTATTCCATGTCCGCCGCGTCACGGGGGAAGGACACGGCCAAGTAGTCGACTTCCATTTCCGCGGCCAGCTTGATGTCGGCCTTGTCTTTTTCGGTCAGGGCTGGGGCCGTCAGGCCACCGCCGCGACGGTTGATGCCTTTGTGGTCCGACAGCGGGCCGCCGATGGTCACGACGCAGTTCAGTTCGGTGGCGGTAGCGGTCTCGACGCGCATCACCACGCGGCCGTCGTCGAGCAACAGCTCGTCGCCCACGCCACAGTCCTTGACCAGGTCCGGGTAGTCGATGCCGACCACTTGCTGGTTGCCTTCGGTCAGCGGGTGGCTGGTGGAGAAGGTGAAGGCGTCACCGATCTTCAGCTCGATGCGCTTGTTGGCGAATTTGGCGATACGGATCTTCGGGCCTTGCAGGTCACCCAGCAGGGCAACGAAGCGGCCGTGCTTGGCAGCGAGGTCGCGCACCAGCTTGGCACGAGCCTTGTGCTCGTCGGGGGTGCCGTGGGAGAAATTCAGACGGGCAACGTCCAGGCCAGCCAGAATCAGCTGTTCGAGAACTTCCGGCGAATTACTGGCCGGGCCAAGGGTAGCGACGATTTTGGTGCGACGGACGGACATGCAAGACTCCTCAAGTTCAAGCGCCAGCGAAGGCTACTATGCTCTTTGGGTGTAGTCATTGTTCATATGCACTACTTTTTCGTTTGTTTTTCGAAATGAACATTCCTGAAAATTTTTGCGCCTTTAACTTACTTAAGCCGAACACTGCTCTTGTGGCGAGGGAGCTTGCTCCCGCTGGGTTGCGCAGCAGCCCCAAAAAACAGGGCCGCTGCGCGCCCCAGCGGGAGCAAGCTCCCTCGCCACACAGGTGTTCACCATGGGAGTGTTTTCGGCTGAAGATTTTCCCCGCCAGGTCGATACAGAGCTCAAGACAGGAGAACCTCCCATGCGATTCGTGCTTTTTGTTGCCCTGGCCCTGAGCGTCACGGGCTGTACCCGTTGGTCAATGAACCACCACATGAACCTGGCCTACAAGGCCTATGACCGTGGCAATTGCGAGCAGGTCATGCTTGAGCTGTCCAAGGTCGACCGCGCCAGCCGTGCCCGCCGCTATATGCAGCCGGAAGTCTCGATGCTGCGTGGCCAGTGCCTGGAGCGGCAGAAGCTGTTTATCGATGCCGCGCAGACCTACCAGTTCATCATCGCCCAATACCCTAACAGCGAATACGCGTTCCGCGCTCGTGCCCGGCTCGAGACGCTGCAGAGTCTGGGTCATTACCCGAGCCGCAGCGCGTCGGCGATCCGTCCTGCTTCTTGACCCCCCTCCCGTGGCCAGGAGTAATCCTGGCCATCCGTCCTCTGCCCGTCGTGTTTATGAAAATTAATATATGGGACTGGTTGCCATCTTAGCTTGGGCTATATTTGTACAAGTCATGGCTAGAGCAACATCTCTACTTTTTCAGAAGCACCTGAGACCGGCAGAAGTAGGCTCATAGACGGTTTTAGCGTCTGGCACCGGGATTGGGGAGAGCGGGCTCGCTTGGGTTCGTTCCGAAGTGATCGGTTGGCCCGGTATGTGGCCGCTAAGAAAGCGATACAGGACATGTACAAGGAACGCCGAATCGAACGGCATCAATTGCCGTATTTCCTCAGAGTATTCAACGCTGTCAACGACAGGCCCATCGGTTTCCTGGGCAATGTTTCCGAGAATGGGCTGATGTTGATCAGCCATTTACCGTTGATGGTCGGTGCGGATTTTGACTTGCTCCTGAAAATCCCCGCCGAGGAAGGACCGCAGCAAAACATCCAGTTGAAAGCCAGGTGCCTGTGGTGCCATGAAGACGTGACGCCACAACATTTCGATGCCGGTTTCAGCCTGCTGGCGGCATCACCGGACTATGGGCAACTGGTGAGCGCGTTGCGGCAGTATTTCAGTTTCTATCCGTTGCCGGCGTCGGCCTGAGCATTTAGCTGTCACTCACTTTGTGGGAGCGAGCTTGCTCGCGATAGCGGTGGATCAGCTAACATCAATGTTGAATGTACCGGGCTCATAGAGAGCAACCAAGCAACCACCAGAGATATACAAAGGGAAGTCAGCATTACAGGTCATTCGGCTTTTTTAGCGCTGAACCCTCGCCTCGTTATCCAGCATCTTCTCCAGCAACAACACCCCCATCTCGCCCATCTGATGAATCGCCAACGCCAGGTTGCGCGGGGCGCCTTCCAGGTCTTCCGATAGATCCAGGATCAACGTGCTTACCGAACAGAAGGTTTCGTAGGTGTGGGCGAGCATGCCTTCGGGGTCGGCGTCGGGGGCGACGATGAAGTAGTCCGGTTGTTTGTAAGGTTTTTTGTCGGGTTGGCCGTGGTTGGGCTTGAGGTAATAGTCGAGGGCTTTTTGGGCGGCTTCGTCGAGCCTGTCTGTTTTAAACTTCTCCG
>NZ_JABAEE010000013.1:0-25742 GCF_023701885.1 Pseudomonas sp. CG7
CGCTCTGCTGAAAGGGCAAAGCGAATACCAACCAAAAGCGGCTTGAGGGCTTCCCCTCAACCATAGAATCTCCCACAGGTGATCTTGGGTGTTCATGAGGCTTGTGTTCACCACCGGTTTTTCTGACACCCGCCTGCTGATCATTCCAATCGAAACCCCGCACCTGTGGCGAGGGAGCTTGCTCCCGCTGGGCTGTGCAGCGGCCCCGGCTTTTTGAGGCGGCTCTGCACCATTGTGGGAGCGAGCTTGCTCGCGATAGCGGTGGGTCAGTCAGTGAAGTGTTGAATGGCAGTCCGCCTTCGCGAGCAAGCTCGCTCCCACAGGTGATCTTGGGTGTTCATGAGGCTTGTGTTCACCACCGGTTTTTCTGACACCCGCCTGCTGATCATTCCAATCGAAACCCCGCACCTGTGGCGAGGGAGCTTGCTCCCGCTGGGCTGCGCAGCGGCCCCGGCTTCTTGCGGCGGTTCTGCACCATTGTAGGAGCGGGCCTGTGGTCTGCCGGCCGCTCAAGCTAAAAGACCGCAGCCCTCGGCAGTCCCTGCATCGGATCAAATGCAGGAACTGTCGAAGGCTGCGGTGTTCGTTTCCAGCGTGTTTCATTTGCCGCTGGTAATTTCTCCTGCCGAGTCCTGGTCAAAGAACTCCGGGATCGGATAGTTGAAGCTGTTGAGCCAACGCTGCATGGCCATCTCACGTTCGGCGGCCGAGGCGGTTTGCAGGTGGGTGGACGCCGCCACGCCGCGAATCTGCAGTTGCATCCAGCTCTCGGTGCCTTGCTGAGCGGCCGAGGAGGGGCCTGGCTCAATGGCCCAGGCGGCGGTGGACAGGCCCACCATGCACACGATCATCAATTGTTTGGTCATCATTTCTTGAACTCCTCGTAACGCTCTACTTGACCGCGCCGGTTGAAGCATCGACAACTTCGGTCAGGCGGTTGGCGGGTGACGTCACTGCCTGAGGGGCCGAGCCCCTGATTTTTTCCGCACGGGCCTGGGCATCTGCCACTTGCCGGGGACTGAGCTTGGCCATGTTGGCGAGCTCGGCAGCCTGCTTCCAGTTGTCCTGGTAAATCAGCAGGGTCACCATGTTGATCGCGGCCAGCGTGTCGGACTGCTGGAGCTCCATGGCGGTCATGAACTCGAAGCGGGCTTCTGAAATGCGCCGCTGGTTGAGGTAGACCACCCCCAGGTCATTGCGGATCTTGCCCTCGGTCGGGGCCATTTTCGCGGCGCGTTCGAGGTATTGTGTCGCGGCCGCATTGTCCTGTTTGGCCGCCGCCAGCTGACCCAGGCCATGTTCACCGTCAGCGGCCAGGCACGTCCCCTGCAGGCTTTTATACAGCGGTTCGGCCTCGTTGCGGCCCATCAGCCGCAGCACCCGAGCCTTGCGCAGGCGGACCTGGACCAAGTCTTCGGGCAAGCGTTCGAGGTTTGCCAGGCTGGCGTATAGACGGCCCTCGTTGGCCATGTCTTCCGCCATGTTCAGGGCCAACTCCTGGTCGGCCCCGGGCTTGGCACAATCGGCCGAGCGTGAAGCCACCACACCGTTGCTGGCGCAGCCGGCAAGCATCAAGGCCGCCGTTAAAGCGATCACTGTTTTCATGGAATACCCCTTGGCGAGCCGTTGGACATCGAACGCCTTGCACATCAGGCGCCGGCTCATTGGGAAAGCCCGCTGCGGTTGTCAAACTCGCCACTTTCAAGGAAGTACATGCGATAGAAGTTCGGGTCGTAATTGCGCAATTGCTCGCCGGGCAAGCTCGGCAGTTGCGCGTTGGCTGCCAAGGGTTGGACCAGGTGTGGGGTGACGATCATCAGCAGTTCGCGTTCTTCGCGGTTGATGGAATTGTCACGAAAGAACGCGCCGAGAATCGGCACGTCGCCCAGCCCTGGAAACTTGTTCACCTGGGAGCTGTTACGGGTGCTGATCAGGCCGCTGATGACAAAACTTTCGCCATCGGCCAGGGCGATGCTGGTATCGGTGCGGCGTACCGTGAGGGCGGGTACCAATGTCCCGGCGATGTTCACGGCGTTGGTGAAGTCCAGCTCACTGACCTCCGGCGCCACCTTCAAGACGATGCGATTCTTGCCGATGACGGTGGGGGTCAGGGTCAGGCGGATGCCGAACTCCTTGTACTCGATGGACACGTTGTCGCTGCCGGCACTGGGCACCGGGATCGGCACTTCGCCGCCGGCCAGGAAACTCGCACTCTGCCCGCTGAGGGCCACCAGGCTGGGCCGCGCCAGTGTGTAGGCGAAACCGCTGCCTTCCAGGGCGTTGATCATCAACAGGGTCTTACCGGTGGCGAACGACAGGTTGAACATGTCGTTATTGACCGGCAATGAAGGCCGGACCACACCGCCGATGGTGGGCAAGGTCCTTGGCGAACCGAACAGGAAATTGCCGCGGGTGCCGAAAATCGAGGTCGAGGCTTCCTTGAGCTTGGTCCGGCTGACTTCCACGAAACGGATGTCGGTCTGTACCTGGGCGAGCAGCATCGGGTCTTCGGAAGGCATGCTCGCAGCGCTCGTCAGCGCCTCAGTGGCCCGGCCTCTGACAAAGACCATGCTCTGGCGCGGTATTTTCGAACAGTCGGTCCAGACCATCAGGCTGGTGGCGCCGGGCGCCAGGCCCGTGAGAATGAAGGCATCGCTGCCACTGGGTTGCACATCGGCGATTTTCGGGTCGCCGACGGCCAGTTTCGTCACGGGGGCAAGGATGCGCAGTTCGCTCTGGAGCCCTTGGCCAACCTCGAAGGTCGCCGGCAAGCTGTCCAGTTGCGAACAGTTTGCCGTTGCGGCCTGAGCCGCCTCCAGGCCAAGACTCATCCAGAACAGGCCGTGAATGAAATGTTTTAAAACGGGTGCGGTGCGCTGGGTCATGAAGTGATCCTCGATGGAGAGGCCTTCCCTAGGCTTGCCTGATGCCTCGGATCACTTAAGAGGCCCGGGCTGCCCCTTTTCATCTCGCCAGCTTATTTAGTCAATGCCGGCGTCAGACCTCGTCGCTACCAGCAACGGGCGCATTACACCGGCCCGACTGAACGACAGGCAGCTTGCGAACAACCTTTCTGAGCCCCGGGATCTCCGGGATTGTCGAGGGCAGTGACGGTATCGATCAGGGCGTTTGAGGCACTTTTTACCGACCCCGTCCTCGCTTGTGTTTGACGGTAGTTCAAGCATGGCAAAGCGCCACGCCTCGGGACAAAAAAATGACTAAAAGCTGACGGGTGGGAAAGGCAGACAAAATTCGCGTCAATAATCTGTCTTTTCTTGCGGTTTTCGGTTGACGTATTCACATGGAAAGGATCAGCCGGCCGGCAAACAGAATCAGTACGACTCCCATGGTCCGCTCGAACCAATGGCCCATGCGCAGGAATACCTCCCGCACCTTTGCGCTGGAAAAAAACAGCGCCACGACGACGAACCACAGTGCGTTCACCAAGCACATCCAGACCCCATACAATGCCTGGATTTGCAGCGGCGTCGTCGCGCTGATCAACGTGGTGAAAATCGCCAGGAAGAACAGCGTGGCCTTGGGGTTGGTGGCGTTGGTCAGGAAGCCGGTGACAAAAGCTTTAAAGGGCGTTTGTCGGGCGATGGCCTGTTCGTTGTCCTGCTGGTTTTCAAGGGAGGACTTGGGTTGGCTGCGCAGCAGGCTGATGCCCAAGTAGATAATGTATGCTCCGCCCACGATCTTGGCCGCCGTCAGCAACCACGCGGTGGTATGCATCAGCGCACCGACGCCGAGCAAGGTGTAGAGGACATGCACCGAAATGCCAGCACCTATGCCCAGTGCCGTGCAGATCCCGACCCAGCGACCGAAGCGAACGCTCTGGCGAATCGTCACGGCGAAATCCGGACCGGGCGCGACCACCGCGAGAAAGTGGAGGGTAGCCAGGGTCAGAAATTCGCCAAGGTAGTTGGATAGCATTTCAACTCCAAAAGGTCAGGGGCGAGGAATCGCCGCGATAACCGACAAAAAACGAAAGGCTCAGGCGTGGGGCGGCCACACCGGGGCTGACCGAATGCATGTATCGCGAGTTGAACATGATGAAGTCGCCGGGTTGCGGTCGTACTTCCAGGGTCGGGCGGCCGAGCAGGGCGGGGTCTATGCCGTAGCTGTCGCCGCGCATTTCATCGAACAGCTCTGGGGAGACGTGCTTATCCCATATCTGCAGTGCGCCGCCTTCGGAGGGCATGTTGAGATAGAGGTTGCAGGCGAACTGGGCTTGCAGGCTGTGGGCCTGGAAACTGTCGGGCGCGTCCTTGGCGAAAATATCGTGATGGGCCAGGAAACACACGCCGGGTTTCACTACACGAGACAGGCCTACGTACATCTTTCGGCCGTAAAGGCTTTCCAGGTGCGCCCCTGCTGGCCAGGTTTCGTCGAGCATGCAGCGCAAGGTGTCGACTGGCGAGGAATACGGTGCACAACGGTTGCGCAGCTCGACGATATTGCGACCGGCCTGGCGGAAGTAGTCTTCCATCAGTGGTGGCTGATTCTCGGCCTCATAGAAAGCCATGCCGATGCGCCCGATGCTGGGGGCGTTGATATAACCTTCGAAACCGGGGGCAAGGATCTTGTTACCAATTTCAATGGCCAATGATTCCGACAGAAAGTTTTTCAAGCGCACAGCGAGCACTTCGCCATCTATCAATTTCTTGATACACCACTGATCGAGGTGCTCAACATCAAGCATCATGAGACAGGTCCGTCTGAATAGGGGGAGGGGCTTGCGAGCAATTCCTGGCCGCAAGGCTGAATATCAGGCCACGTGGTAGTGAACTGACAACATTCCTTTCTTTTGTGAAAGCGAGGCGATGGTGACGGCTCCCAGCTCTTGCAGCCGCCTGACATGGGTGCCGCCGCAGCCATAAGCCGCCAGCTCACCGAAGCCGACTTCCCGGGTGCCTTGGCGAAGTGCGATCAGGCGCGGCAGGTCCGCGGCGATCCATACATCGATGCCCTGTTGGATGATCGATACATCCAGCTCCTCAAAGTGTTCGCCGGGCTGGAACTGTACGCGGCTTTCTCCGGGCCAGTGGTGGGCCTTGATCGGCTTCCAGCCACGGCTTTCGGCGAAATGCCCGATCAGATGCCCGGCCGAGTGCAGGCGTGAATTGAGCAACCGCCGCTGTTCATCCACGCGGATCGCGACCATGCCCGGGGCTATCGGACGGTCGACGTAATGAATGATCTGCTGCCCGTCCTGAATGACGCGCATGACCTGGCTTTCACCTATCCAGCCAGTGTCGCAAGGCTGGCCGCCGCCCTGGGGGTGGAACAGGGTGGCGCGCAGCACCACGGCATATTCATTCTCCTGGGGGCTGCATTCCAGGACTTCCACGTTGGCCTTGAGGTCATCGCTGTGGAAAAAGAGGCGAAGCGTCATGGTCCATACCCACATCCAGAAATTGTGACGGGATTATAGGTAGCGTGTAAAAGGGTGATAATCCGTTCGAATTTCAAAGGACTGTTGCGCCATGAGCACAAATCTACCGTTGCCGTTGCTTGCCGAAATGGCCATCTTCGTCAAGGTCGTGGAGACCGGCAGTTTTTCCGAAGCGGCCCGTCAATCAGGCTCATCGCCGTCGGCCATCAGCCGCAGCATTTCCCGCCTGGAGAAAGCCCTGGCGACCCGAAAGTTGCAGCGCACCACCCGCAAGTTGCGTTTGAGCGATGGCGGGGAAGAGGTGTTCAAGCGCTGCCAGGAAATGGTCGCCGCCGCTCGGGCGGTGATGGAAATCAGCGGCCAGTTCACCCAGGAAGCGCAAGGACGTATCCGCGTCAGTGTGCCCATGGCAGTGGGGCGTTTCGTGATTCATCCGCACATGCCTGAATTCTTGCGCCGTTATCCCAAGGTCGATGTGGAGCTGTTCCTGGAAGATCGACAGGTTGACTTGATCGATGATCATGTCGACCTGGCCATCCGGATTACCGATCAACCGCCGGCCGGGCTGGTGGGGCGCCAATTGCTGACCATTGACCACTTGCTCTGCGCCACGCCGCAATACCTGGCGGAACACGGTGTTCCCATGCATCCCCACGATCTGCTGGAGCACAGCTGCGTTTACCTGGGAGAAACCCCGAACGATGCGCGCTGGAAATTCAAGAAGGGCAGCAAGGCCGTCACCGTAGCCGTGCGCGGACGCTATGCGGCCAATCACACGGGCGTGCGGTTGGGGGCGGTTTTGCAGCACATCGGCATCGGTAGCCTGCCGTATTTTACCGCCCGACATGCCTTGGAACAGGGGTTGATCGTGCAGGTGCTGGCTGACTGGACGTTCCTGGCTTCCTACCACGGTGGCTTGTGGTTGCTGCATTCGCCGACCCGCTACCTGCCGCCGAAGCTGCGGGTGTTCATTGATTATCTGGTGGAGTGCCTCGCGAAGGAGCCGACCTTGAACAAAGTGGGCACAGGGAGTCGGTCCGGCAAGGTCGCGGCGCACTATGAGTTGCCGGAGAGTGATGGGTTGTTCTGACGGGCGCCATCGCGAGCAAGCTCGCTCCTACACTGGTTGCGTTGATCATAGGAGTTCATGTCCGCTACAGCCCCCTGTGGGAGCGAGCTTGCTCGCGATGAGGCCCGTCCAGGCAACACACTTTGCCCAGACAAAAAAAGGCCCGCAGGGTTAACCGTGCGGGCCTTTTGCATGACGGGTCGTTATCAGTGCTTGCTGTCCTGGTCCGACATCGCCAGCAATTGCTTTTCCTGGTTCCAGTCGAAAGGCTCGTCGTTCTGCTCGGCTTCGAAACGACGCTCTTCCAGGGCTTGGTACAGGGCGATTTCTTCGTCGGGCATGTAGTGCAGGCAGTCACCGGCGAAGTACCAGAGCAGGTCGCGAGGCACCAGGTGGGCGATCTGTGGATAACGGACGATTACCTGGCACAGCAGGTCCTGACCCAGGTACTGGCTTTCGATCGGGTCGACGGGCAGTTGCGCGCGCAATTCGTCGAAGCGCTCCAGGAACAAGGCGTGGCTTTCTTCGGGCACCTGTTCGGCCTCACCCACGGCGACCAGGATGCTGCGCAAATGGTCAAGCAAGATAAGGTGATCGGCAACGATGTTGGACACGAGATAAGTCCTCAAGAGCAAAACGGGCGCAGGAGTATAAAGCCCTTGCGCCCGCTTTTGTAGGTAAAGAGCTATAGCTGGCGAGCGTACCTGGCCGCCAGCGTCAACGGACCTTGTCCTGCGCCAGTGTCAGCTCATCCTTATCGAAATCATCCACATCGATGACCTTGCGCCGCGCCGCCTCGGCCGCGCGCAAGGTCTGCGCTTCGCCGGCTTGCAGCACACCGGCTTCCAGCGCCGCATCGATGAGGGGTTCGCCTGGTGCGGGGTTGAGCTGGCCCTGCTTGAGCGCTCCGTGCAGTTTCTTGTGCAGCGGATGGGCGGCCGCCAGCAGATCGGCGGCGTGTTGCAGGGCGCCCACCGGGTCGTCGGTCGATTGCGGACGATAGCAACCTCGCAACAACTCTTCGAGGGTCGGGTCACCCTTGGGTCGGCCAATGACCGCGGCCACCTCGGCGTCGAGCCTGTCGCTCGGGCCTTTGTGACGACGACCGAAGGGGAACACCACCAGGCGCAACAAGCAACCCAGCACCCGGTTCGGAAAGTTGCCCAGCAGTTCGTCCAGCGCGCGTTCCGCCTGGCCGAGGCTTTCCTCCATGGCCCAGTTGAACAGCGGCGCCATGTGCTCCGGCGAATCGAGGTCGTGATAACGCTTGAGCGCGGCGGACGCCAGGTACAGGTTGCTCAAGACATCGCCCAAGCGGGCCGACAGGCGTTCGCGGCGTTTGAGCTCGCCGCCCAGCAGCATCATGCTCAGGTCTGCCAGAAGGGCGAATGCCGCTGCCTGGCGGTTGAGGGCGCGAAAATAACCCTGGCTCAAGGCATTGCCGGGTGCTCTCTCGAAATGCCCCAGGCCCAAGTTGAGCACCAGGGTGCTGGCGGCGTTGCTGACTGCGAAACCGATGTGCTTGAGCAACAAGGCATCGAACTCGACCAGTGCCTGGTCCTTGTCTTCACGGGTCGCCAAGGCCATTTCCTTGAGCACGAACGGATGGCAGCGAATGGCGCCCTGGCCGAAGATCATCAGGTTGCGCGACAGAATGTTCGCGCCTTCGACCGTGATGAAGATCGGCGCACCTTGCCAACTGCGACCCAGGTAATTGTTCGGGCCCATGATGATGCCCTTGCCACCATGCACGTCCATGGCGTGGCTGATGCACTCGCGACCGCGTTCGGTCAGGTGGTACTTGAGAATGGCCGACAGCACCGAGGGTTTTTCCCCCAGGTCCACCGCGTTGGCGGTCAGCATGCGTGCCGCATCCATCATCCAGGCATTGCCGCCGATGCGCGCCATGGCTTCCTGGATGCCTTCGAATGCCGACAACGGTACGTTGAACTGCTCGCGCACCTGGGCGTACTGGCCCGTTACCAGGCTGGTGAACTTCGCTGCACCGGTGCCCACCGCCGGCAGGGAAATCGAGCGTCCGACCGACAGGCAGTTCATCAGCATCATCCAGCCCTTGCCGAGCATGGCCTGGCCACCAATCAGGAAGTCCAGCGGGATGAACACGTCCTTGCCCCAGTTCGGCCCGTTCATGAACGCGGCGCCGAGGGGCAGGTGACGGCGGCCGATGTGCACACCAGGGGTGTCGGTGGGAATCAAGGCGAGGCTGATGCCCAGGTCCTCTTCGTCACCCAGCAGGTGGTCGGGGTCATACGCCTTGAATGCCAGGCCCAAGAGGGTGGCCACCGGGCCGAGGGTGATGTAGCGCTTTTCCCAGTTCAGGCGCAGGCCGAGGGTTTCCTGGCCCTCCCATTCACCCTTGCAGATGATGCCGGTGTCGGGCATGGCTCCGGCGTCGGAGCCGGCCAGCGGCCCGGTCAGGGCGAAGCAGGGAATATCGTCGCCACGGGCCAGTCGCGGCAGGTAGTGGTCGCGTTGTTCGTCGGTGCCGTAGTGCAGCAGCAGTTCCGCCGGGCCGAGGGAGTTGGGGACCATGACGGTGGAGGCCAGGTCGCCGCTGCGGGTGGCCAGTTTCATCGCCACCTGGGAGTGGGCATAGGCGGAGAAACCCTTGCCACCATATTCCTTGGGGATGATTAGCGCGAAGAACCCGTGCTCCTTGATATGGGCCCAGGCTTCAGGTGGCAGGTCCATGGCTTGGCCGATCTGCCAGTCGCTGACCATCGCGCAGAGTGCTTCGGTGGGGCCGTCGAGGAACGCCTGCTCTTCCTCGGTCAGTCGCACCTTGGGGTAAGACAGCAACAAGTCCCAGTCCGGGCGGCCGCTGAACAGTTCGCCGTCCCACCACACCGTACCGGCATCGATGGCGTCGCGCTCGGTCTCGGACATGGGCGGCAGGGTTTTCTGGAACCAGTCGAACATCGGCGCACTGAAATATTTGCGGCGCAGGTCCGGTAGCAGCAGCGGGGCCGCGACAGCCGCGAGCGCCACCCAGAGGATCAGCAGCAGCCAGCCGGGCGCATGGCTGAAAATGCCCATGGCCAACAGGTAGACCGCGACGATACCCAGCGCGGGCAGCGGGTCGGTGCGCCGATGCGCCAGCCAGGCGATCCCGACGACCAAGACCAGTATCCACAACAACAGCATATGTAATCCTCCGTGAACCAAGGCAAAACCGACCTTCAGAGCTTAGACGGCATCTGCAAAACCGGCGGTCAGCGCGATGTGATTGATTTCGTGGGAAACCCTGGGTTCATTGCGCCAGTCTGGTTGGCAAGAGCCGTGGGAATTCGTTCGATATCAAAGTGAGAAAACGCCATTGTTTGGCCGGAATGCCGTTATCGCTGGGCTGGGGCTGTGGATAGACTCGTGTTTTCCCGATGCCAATACACCAACCCTTGTGGTGAAGACACTTACTGTGGCGAGGGCGCTTGCTCCCGCTCGGTTGCGCAGCAACCGTAAAAGCTGGGGGCAGCTCACTACGCATCCCAGCGGGAGCAAGCTCCCTCGCCACAAGGATCGGGTTCGGCATACCAGCGGTGATTTTCCCAAGAGGTCTTCCTTTTATGCAGCAATACCTGAACCCCAGCCGCTTCACCGACAGCGACCACCCCGCGGTCATCGACTTCGCCGAAACCCACCGCGGCGCCGATCGCGACCCGCTGGCCCAGGCGGTCAGCCTGTATTACGCCGTGCGCGAGGCGGTGCGCTACAACCCCTACACCTTCAGCCGTGACCCGGAGACCCTGCGGGGCAGTTACGCGTTGATGGCCGGCGAAAGCTATTGCGTGCCCAAGGCCACCTTGCTGGCCGGCTGTGCCCGGCATTGCGGCATCCCGGCGCGTATTGGCCTGGCGGACGTCCGTAATCACCTGTCTACGCCGCGCCTGCTGGAATTGCTCAGGAGCGACGTGTATGCCATGCACGGTTATACCGAGCTGTACCTGAACGACCGCTGGGTCAAGGCCACGCCGGCTTTCAACCAGGGGTTGTGCGAGTTGTTCGATGTGGCCCCGCTGGAGTTCGACGGTCGCCACGACAGCGTCTTCCACCCGTTCAATCGGCAAGGGGCGAAGCTGATGGAGTACGTCACCGAGCACGGCCAGTTCGCCGATGTGCCCGAGGCCTTCTTCTTCGAACACCTGGAAAAATGCTATCCGCACCTGTTCGGCGAGCAGGTGCCGCTCTTGCTCGGCGACATGCAGGGCGATTTGAGTCGCGCCTGATCCGGCGTATGCTGCTGCGGCATTTATCCATCGAGGACGCCGTGATGCTGAAGATATGGGGCCGGAAAAATTCATCGAATGTGCGCAAGGCGTTGTGGTGCGCAGAAGAGTTGGGGCTGGCCTACGAGGCCATCGATGCCGGCGGGGCATTCGGTGTGGTGGACACGCCCGAGTACCGTGCGAAAAACCCCAACGGCCGCGTGCCGATGATCGAAGACGACGGCTTCGTACTTTGGGAATCCAACACCATCGTGCGCTACCTGGCGGCGCGCCATGCGTCGGGCTCGGCCTGGTATCCGGCTGACGTGCAGGCACGGGCCCAGGCTGAGAAGTGGATGGACTGGACCACATCCAGCTTTGCCGCACCGTTTCGCACGGTGTTCTGGGGCGTCTTGCGTACCCCGGCCGAACAACAGGACTGGGCGGCCATCGATGCGGCGATCCAGGAATGTGACGACTTGCTGGCGATGGTCGAGCAGACCTTGAGCGAGCAACCTTACCTGTCGGGTGATGAAATCGGCATGGGCGACATTCCCCTGGGCAGTTTCATTTATGCCTGGTTCGAGATGCCCATCCAGCGCGCCGAGCGGCCTGGTGTGCAGGCCTGGTACGCGCGGTTGCAGGAGCGTACGGCCTACCGCAAGGCCGTCATGACCGCGTTGACTTAATACTTACTATCGACACACTTGACTGTACTTGTGCGGCGACGCCAAGCACCATTGCCTTCGTGCGCCGTGGTTGTATTGCTCGCCGCCCGCCCTTATCTATTCTTTTCTTCCCTCCCTTCTTGGTGCGTAATCCGATATGAGTTCCGCTCTGTCCATCCGGCAGTTAACCAAAACCTACGGCAACGGTTTCCAGGCCCTGAGTGGTATCGATCTGGATGTCGCCGAAGGTGATTTCTTCGCCTTGCTCGGCCCTAACGGTGCCGGCAAATCCACCACCATCGGCATTCTTTCCACCCTGGTGAACAAGACCAGCGGCACGGTGAATGTCTTTGGTCACGACCTGGATCGCGAGCCCGCCGCCCTCAAGCGTTGCATCGGCGTGGTGCCCCAGGAGTTCAATTTCAACCAGTTCGAAAAGACCTTCGACATCGTCGTGACCCAGGCCGGTTACTACGGCATCCCGCCGAAGATCGCCAACGAGCGCGCCGAGCAGTACCTGACCCAACTGGGCCTGTGGGACAAGCGTGACGTGCCGTCCCGCTCGCTGTCCGGCGGCATGAAACGTCGACTGATGATCGCCCGCGCGTTGGTGCATGAGCCGCGCCTGCTGATCCTCGACGAGCCGACCGCTGGCGTGGACATCGAGCTGCGTCGTTCGATGTGGAGCTTCCTGACCGAGCTGAACCAGAAAGGCATCACCATCATCCTCACCACCCACTATCTGGAAGAGGCTGAGCAGTTGTGCCGCAACATCGGCATCATCGACCACGGCACCATTGTCGAGAACACCAGCATGCGCCAGTTGCTCAGCCAACTGCATGTGGAGACCTTCCTGCTGGACCTGAAAGGCGACCTGGCGACCGCGCCCCAGCTCATCGGTTATCCGGCTCGCCTGGTGGACAGCCACACCCTGGAAGTGCAAGTGGACAAAGCCGCGGGCATCACAGGCTTGTTCACCCAACTGGCCCTGCAAAACATTGAAGTGCTGAGCTTGCGCAACAAAACCAATCGCCTCGAGGAGTTGTTCGTGTCCCTGGTGGAGAAAAATCTGGCGAAGGTGGCGGTATGAGCATGAGTTCCGAACTGCGCCCCAACCTCATCGCCCTCAATACCATCGTCTACCGTGAAGTCCGCCGCTTCATGCGGATCTGGCCGCAGACGCTGCTGCCGCCGGCCATCACCATGGTCCTGTACTTCGTGATCTTCGGTAACCTGATCGGCCGGCAGATCGGCGACATGGGTGGCTTCACGTACATGGACTACATCGTGCCGGGGCTGATCATGATGTCGGTGATCACCAACTCCTACGGCAACGTCGTATCGAGCTTCTTCGGCAGCAAGTTCCAGCGCTCGATCGAAGAGTTGATGGTGTCGCCGGTGTCGCCCCATACGATCCTCGTTGGCTACACCTTGGGCGGCGTGCTGCGCGGCCTGGCGGTGGGCCTGATCGTGACGCTGCTGTCGTTGTTCTTCACCGATCTGCAGGTGCATCACTTGGGGGTGACGGTCTTGGTGGTGGTGCTCACGGCCACGATCTTTTCGCTGCTGGGTTTCATCAATGCCGTGTTTGCGCGCAACTTCGATGACATCTCCATCATCCCGACGTTCGTGCTCACGCCGCTGACCTACCTGGGCGGGGTGTTCTACTCGATCTCCCTGCTGCCGCCGTTCTGGCAGACCGTGTCCCTGGCCAACCCGGTGCTGCACATGGTCAACGCCTTTCGCTACGGCATCCTCGGTGTGTCGGACATCAAGATCAGCATCGCCATCTCCTTCATGCTGGTGGCGACCGTGGTGCTCTACATCGGTTGCGCGCGGTTGCTGGTCAGCGGGCGCGGGATGCGGACCTGACCCCGATCTCCCCTGTGGGAGGGCACAAGATTTGTGTTCACTAGAGATCCAGTGTGGGAGCGAGCTTGCTCGCGATGGCGGCGGTACATCCAACACCGATGCAAGCTGACCCACCGCTTTCGCGAGCAAGCTCGCTCCCACAGGGGGGCAGTCAATGCACCACAAAAAAGGCCTCCATTCCCAGGAGGCCTTTGTGCATCTCACATCCGGCTTTTCTTGCGCCGCCGCCACTGCCGCGCCACCCACCAGCGCCAATAACTCATGGTGACGAAGTAGGCCAGGGCGCCGAGCACCAGGCCGGTCACCACCGAGCCCAGCAGGAACGGTTGCCACAAGGTGGACAACTGGCCGCTGATCCATTCCCAGGTCAGTTCTTCGGGCAGCGTCCGGGCGGGTACGTCCATCAGCCAGGCGCCGGTCTGGTAGGTGCAGAAAAACACCGCCGGCATGGTGATCGGGTTGGTCAGCCACACCAGGCTCACCGCAATCGGCATATTGCCGCGCACCGTAACGGCCAGCGCCGCGGCCAGCAACATCTGCAACGGGATCGGCAGGAACGCGGCGAACAGGCCAACGGCCATCGCCCGGGCCACTGAGTGCCGATTGAGGTGCCAAAGATTGGGATCGTGCAGCAGGGTACCGAGAAAACGTAAGGACTTATGTTCCCGAATGCTTTCTGGGTCTGGCATGTAACGTTTGAATAGGCGCCGGGGCATAAGGCTTCTCGGTCGGTTCAACGCAATTAAAGCCGCAAGTATGTCTGGATTCTACGGCTGGCAGATTCAGACTTTGTGACAATTGATAACGCCAGCGGTGCCGCGAACCGTCTATGCCTGAAGGGGGCACTCTCAAGGACGGGTTATGCGCACAGGATTAGTCGCGCTTGCACTGGGGCTGGTGGCCCCGATTTTTTTACCGGCACTGCCGCCGTTGTGGCTGGTTGCAGCCATGCCGCTGCTGGCGTTGATGGTGTTGCCGTTTCGAACCTACCCGCTGGGTTTTTTCCTGTTCGGGCTGGCCTGGGCCTGCCTGTCGGCGCAGGGGGCGCGGGACGACCGGTTCCCCGCTACCCTGGACGGAGAAACACGCTGGGTCGAAGGGCGCGTCGTCGGTTTGCCGCAACAGGGCGACGGCGTGGTGCGCTTCGAACTGGCCGCTGTCCAATCACGTCGTACCCGGATACCGAACACGCTGCGCCTCGCCTGGTTTGGTGGCCCGCCCATCAACAGCGGCGAACGCTGGCGATTGGCAGTGAAGCTCAAGCGACCCGCCGGGTTGCTGAACCCGCACGGCTTCGATTATGCCGCCTGGTTGTTGAGCCGGGGTATCGGCGCGACCGGGACGATCAAGCAAGGGCGTCTCCTGCAAGCGGCCCGGGGCGCCTGGCGTGACGAGGTGCGCCAGGCGCTGGCACAGGTCGATGCCTACGGCCGCTCCGGTGCGCTGGCGGCATTGGTCCTGGGTGACGGTGGCGGGCTGAGTCGCGAGGATTGGCAGGTGTTGCAGGACACCGGCACCGTTCATTTGCTGGTAATTTCCGGGCAACACATCGGCCTGCTTGCCGGCCGGGTGTACCTGCTGGTGGCCGGCGCGGCGCGTTATGGCCTTTGGCCGGCGGGGCTCGCGTGGTTGCCTTGGGCCTGTGCGCTGGCCTTTTGCGCCGCCCTGGGCTACGGCTTGCTCGCCGGGTTCGAGGTGCCGGTGCGACGGGCCTGCGCGATGATCGGCCTGGTGTTGTTGTGGCGCTTGCGCTTCAAGCAGCCTGATCCCTGGTGGGCTTGGCTACTGGCCTTCGCCGGGGTGCTGGTGTTCGACCCGCTCGCCAGCCTGCGGCCGGGATTTTGGTTGTCGTTCGCGGCCGTCGCCATCTTGATGTTCACCTTTGGTGCTCGCCTGGGGCCCTGGCGCTGGTGGCAAACCTGGACCCGAGCCCAGTGGCTGGTTGCGCTCGGCCTGTGTCCGCTGCTGTTGATCGTGGGCTTGCCGGTCAGCCTCAGCGGACCGCTGGTGAACTTGATCGCGGTGCCGTGGATCAGCCTGCTGGTCTTGCCGCCGGCGCTGCTCGGCACGGCGTTGTTGCCGGTGCCGCTCATCGGTGAAGGGCTGCTGTGGATCGCCGGCGGTTTACTCGATCTGCTGTTCAGGGGGCTGGCGGTGGTGGCCGGGCGAGTGCCCGCCTGGGTGCCGGTTGCGGTCCCGTCCTGGGCCTTGGGTATCGCCGCCCTGGGGGCTTTTTTGCTGCTATTGCCCAAAGGGGTGCCGCTGCGCTTGCTGGGGTGGCCGATGGTCTTGCTGATGGTGTTCCCGCCGCGAGAGAACCTGCCGCCAGGGCACGCCGAGGTCTGGCAACTGGACGTCGGCCAAGGACTGGCGGTGCTGGTACGCACCCGGCATCACACCTTGCTTTACGACGCCGGGCCGCGTTTTGGCGAGGCCGATGTGGGCGAACGTGTCGTGCTGCCGACCTTGCGTAAACTCGGCGTGCATGGCTTGGACCTGATGCTCCTCAGCCATGCAGACGCCGATCATGCCGGCGGCGCCCGCGCCGTGCGCAAGGGACTGCCGACGATGGAAGTGATCAGTGGCGATCCCGACGCGCTGCCTGAGCAATTGCAGGCTGGGCCTTGCGACAGCGGCAGGCGTTGGGAGTGGGATGGCGTCGGGGTCGAGCTGTGGCGGTGGGCCTCTGCCGTCGAAAGCAACCAGAAGTCCTGCGTGCTGCTGGTGGAGGCCGGCGGCGAACGCCTGCTGCTGACCGGCGATATCGACACCCACGCCGAGCGCGCCCTGCTCGACGAAGCCTTGGCGCTGCCGATCCAGTGGCTGGCCGCGCCTCATCACGGCAGCCGCAGCTCGTCGTCGATGGCCTTGCTGTCGCGCCTCAAGCCGCATTCGGTGCTGATCTCCCGAGGGCAGGGCAACGCGTTCGGTCATCCCCATCCCCAAGTGATGGCCCGGTACCGCCGCTCGGGCCTGGCGATTTACGACAGCGCCGAGCAGGGTGCCATTCGTCTGCAACTGGGCGCGTTCGAGTTGCCGCGCACCGAGGCCGGGCACCGACGCTACTGGCGCGATCCGCCCGGCGTCGGGCCACCGCGGCAACATTGATCCAGGGCAATCGGCGGATGCGCTTATCGGCGGAGCGGGTCTGCAAGGCGAGTCTGTGTGATAAAGTGGCGCACTTTTTCGAGGGGGCAGTCACTGTGTGGGAATTGGTCAAATCCGGCGGCTGGATGATGTTGCCGATCATTCTGAGTTCCATCGCGGCACTGGGTATCGTTGCCGAACGCCTGTGGACCCTGCGGGCCAGCCGCGTGACGCCGGAGCATCTGCTCGGGCAGGTCTGGGTCTGGATCAAGGACAAGCAGCTGAACAAGGACAAGCTCAAGGAGCTGCGGGCCAGTTCGCCGCTGGGGGAAGTCCTCGCGGCTGGCCTGGCGAACTCCAAGCATGGTCGCGAGATCATGAAGGAGTGCATCGAGGAGGCCGCCGCCCGGGTCATCCATGAACTGGAGCGCTACATCAATACCCTGGGCACCATCGCCGCCATGTCCCCGCTGCTGGGCCTGCTGGGTACGGTGTTGGGCATGATCGACATCTTCAGCGCATTTACCGGTTCCGGCATGACCACCAACGCCGCAGTACTGGCGGGGGGGATTTCCAAGGCCCTGATCACCACCGCCGCTGGCCTGATGGTCGGTATTCCGGCGGTGTTCTTCCATCGATTCCTGCAACGCCGCGTCGACGAGTTGGTGGTGGGCATGGAGCAGGAAGCCATCAAGCTGGTCGAGGTGGTGCAGGGTGATCGTGACGTGGACCTGGCTGGGGGCAAGAAGTGAAATTCCGCCGCAAGCCCCGGGAAAACATCGAGATCAACCTTGCGTCGCTGATCGACGTGGTGTTCATCCTGCTGCTGTTTTTCGTCGTGACCACCACGTTCACCCGGGAAACCCAGCTCAAGGTTGAATTGCCGGAAGCCGTCAGCGGCTCGCCGGCCGAAGACCAGCAACTCAAGAACCTGGAAGTCACTATCAGCGCCGAAGGGGCGTTTTCGGTGAACAACCAATTGCTGCCCAAGAGCGACCTGGCGAGCCTGATCGAGGCCTTGCAGAAAGAGTCTGGCGGCGACACCAGCCTGCCGCTGTCCATCAGCGCCGACGGCAAGACCCCTCATCAATCGGTGATCACCGCCATGGACGCGGCCGGCAAGCTTGGTTTCAGCCATCTGCGCATGACCACGGTCGAGGCGGCTCCGGCACCCTGATGGCCATGTCCGATCGATTGCTTGCCGCGTGGTATGACGGTCACCCGGCCCTGACCCTGCTGCGCCCACTGGAGTGGTTGTACCGGCGGGTGGTGGTGGGCAAGCGCGAGCGTTTCCTGGCAGGTGAAGGCCTGATCTCCCAGCCGCCCGTGCCGTTGGTGGTGGTGGGCAATATCACTGTTGGGGGCACCGGCAAGACGCCGTTGATCCTGTGGCTGATCCAGCACTGCCAGCGCAGTGGCCTGCGGGTCGGGGTGGTCAGCCGGGGCTATGGTGCCAAGCCGCCGCAACTGCCGTGGCGGGTCGCGGCCGAGCAGGGCGCCGATGTCGCGGGGGACGAGCCGCTGTTGATCGTCCAGCGCACGGGCGTGCCGCTGATGATCGACCCCGATCGCAGTCGCGCGGTCCAGGCGCTGCTGGAGAGCGAACCGCTGGACCTGATCCTGTCCGACGATGGCATGCAGCATTATCGATTGGCCCGGGACCTTGAGCTGGTGCTGATCGACAGCGCCCGCGGCCTCGGCAACCGACGTTGCCTGCCCGCCGGGCCATTGCGCGAGCCAGTGGAGCGCCTGCAATCGGTCGACGCCGTGCTGTACAACGGTGCCAGTGCCGACCGCGAAGACGGCTTCGCCTTCCAACTGCGTCCCACCGAACTGGTGAACCTGGCGAGCGGCGAGCGCCGTCCCCTCGACCATTTTCCATCCGGCCAGGCCTTGCACGCCGTGGCCGGCATCGGCAATCCCCAGCGTTTCTTCAAGACCCTCGAAACGCTACACTGGCGGCCCATACCGCACGGGTTTGCCGACCATGCGGAATACAGCGCCCAGGCCTTGAATTTCACGCCATCCCTGCCGGTGGTCATGACGGAAAAAGACGCGGTCAAATGCCGTGCCTTCGCCGCGCCCGCCTGGTGGTACCTGGCGGTGGATGCCGTGCCGTCGCCGGCCTTCGCGGCCTGGTTCGATACGCAGTTGATGCGCCTGTTGCCGGATCGGCTCTTGCCTTAACACCTTTTACCCAAGGGAATTCCATGGACACCAAACTGCTCGATATTCTGGCCTGCCCGGTCTGCAAAGGCCCGCTCAAGCTCAGCGCCGACAAGACCGAACTGATCAGCAAGGGCGCCGGCCTGGCTTACCCGCTTCGCGACGGCATCCCGGTGATGCTCGAAAGCGAAGCCCGTACCCTGACCACCGACGAGCGCCTGGATAAATGACTACCGCCTTTACCGTTGTCATTCCGTCGCGCTTTGCCTCGACGCGCCTGCCCGGCAAGCCGCTGCTGTCGATTGCCGGCAAGCCGATGATCCAGCATGTCTGGGAACAGGCCTGCAAAAGCAACGCCCAGCGCGTCGTGGTGGCGACTGACGATGCGCGCATCGTCGAGGCCTGCAAGGGCTTTGGCGCCGAGGTCGTACTGACGCGCGAAGACCATAATTCCGGCACCGATCGCCTGGCGGAAGTCGCGGCGAAGCTTGGTCTGGCCGCCGACGCGATCGTCGTCAATGTGCAAGGTGACGAGCCGTTGATCCCGCCGAGCGTGATCGATCAGGTCGCCGCCAACCTCGCGGCCCACACCGAAGCGCGCATGGCCACCCTGGCCGAGCCGATCGAGGATGTGCAGACCTTGTTCAACCCCAACGTGGTCAAGGTGGTCAGCGACCTCAATGGCCTGGCATTGACCTTCAGCCGTGCGACGTTGCCCTGGGCGCGGGATGCCTTCGCCCAAGACCGCGACGTGCTGCCAGAAGGCGTGCCGTACCGCCGTCACATCGGCATTTACGCCTACCGCGCCGGTTTCCTCCAGGACTTCGTCACCTGGGGCCCGTGCTGGCTGGAAAACACTGAAGCGCTGGAACAACTGCGGGCCTTGTGGCATGGCGTGCGGATCCATGTCGCCGATGCGTTGATCGCCCCGCCGACCGGTGTCGACACCGCCGAAGACCTCGAGCGCGTTCGTCGCCTGCTGGAGGCCTGATGCGGGTCCTGTTCGTCTGCCTCGGCAATATCTGCCGCTCGCCCACCGCCGAAGGCATCTTGCGCCACAAGCTGCGCGAGGCCGGGCTGGCCGGGCAGGTGGAAGTCGCTTCCGCCGGCACCGGTGACTGGCATGTCGGCAAGGCCCCGGACAAGCGCAGCCAGGCCGCCGCCCTGCGGCGTGGCTACGACTTGTCGGCCCAGCGCGCGCAACAAGTGACGCGCGCCGACTTTGCCGCCTACGACCTGCTCCTGGCGATGGACAGCAGCAACCTGCGCAACCTCCAGGCCCTGCAACCGGCGAAGGGCAGGGCCGAGCTGGATCTGTTCCTGCGGCGCTACGAAGCCGAACTCGACGATGTGCCGGACCCGTACTACGACGGCGAGCAGGGCTTCGAGCAGGTGCTGGACTTGATCGAGCGCGCCACGGATCGCCTGGTGATCGAATTGAAGGGGCGGTTATGACCTTGCAGGTGCGGGCGGGCGTCAGCCTCAAGCCCTTCAACAGTTTTGGCGTGGACGTCAGCGCCCGCTTGTTCGCCGAAGCCCACAGCGACGCCGATGTACGCCAGGCGCTGGACTACGCCAGCGAGCATGTCGTACCGTTGCTGGTGATCGGCGGCGGCAGCAACCTGCTGCTGACCGGCGACATCGACGCCTTGGTGGTGCGCATGGCCAGCCAGGGGATCCGCCTGCTCAGCGATGACGGCGAGCGGGTGGTGGTCGAGGCCGAAGCCGGGGAACCCTGGCATCCCTTCGTCCAGCACACGCTGGCGCAAGGCTGGTCGGGCCTGGAAAACCTCAGCCTGATTCCCGGTACTGTAGGCGCGGCACCGATGCAAAACATCGGCGCCTACGGTGTGGAGATCAAGGATGTCTTCGCTGGCCTCACCGCGCTGGATCGCCAGACCGGCGAATTGCACGAGTTCACCCTCGAAGAATGCCGTTTCGCCTACCGTGACAGCCTGTTCAAGCAACAGGCCGGGCGCTGGTTGATCCTGCGGGTGCGTTTCGCCCTCAGTCGCGCTGCGCACTTGCACTTGGAGTATGGCCCGGTCCGCCAGCGATTGACCGAGCAGGGCATCGATCAGCCGACGCCGACGGATGTGAGCCGGGCCATTTGCAGCATCCGCAGCGAAAAACTCCCCGACCCGGCCGTGCTGGGCAATGCCGGCAGCTTCTTCAAGAACCCGCTGGTGCCGGCCGCGCACGTGACGCATCTCAAGCAGCAATACCCCGACCTGGTGGCTTATCCACAGCCTGGCGGGCAGAAGAAAATCGCTGCTGGCTGGCTGATCGAACGGGCCGGCTGGAAGGGTTTTCGCGAGGGCGATGCCGGGGTGCACAAGTTGCAGGCGTTGGTGCTGGTCAACTACGGCAACGCTACCGGCCCGCAATTGTTGGACCTGGCCCTGCGCATCCAGAAAGACATTGCCGAATGTTTCCAGGTCGAGCTGGAAATGGAACCCAATCGGTACTGAGCGGCCTTCTCGCAATCGCCTGAAAAAACGCCCTGCACACCCTGCGCACGATCATTTGTGCAGGATTGTGCAGGGCGTTTTGCTTGATCCTGGGTTAATTTAGCCTCCTGACGATGCGACCATCGCATCCAAAAGGCCCGATGCAGACGCCTGCGTGCGCTTGCATAAGAGAGCCTGATCAGCCTGAGCCAGTCTGCGCGAACCGAACCGCTAACCCAGCGGCAGATTGCTCGACCCCATCATTCGATCACTGTGCGGGCGTGCCCATGATTACCCTGAAACTCAATGGAAAAGACCATCAACTGGATGTGACCGAGGACATGCCGCTGCTGTGGGCTATCCGGGATGTGGCCGGTTACAACGGCACCAAATTCGGCTGCGGCATGGGCCTGTGCGGCGCCTGCACCATCCACATCGACGGTGCCCCGGCGCGCAGCTGCATCACGCCGATCGGCTCGGTGAAAGGGCAGCCCATCAGCACCATCGACGGGCTTCACGCCGATCCGGTCGGGCAAGTCGTCCAGAAGGCCTGGCTCGATACCGCTGTGGCCCAATGTGGTTACTGCCAGGGCGGGCAGATCATGTCCGCCACGGCGCTGCTCAAGACCAACCCCAACCCGAGCGATGAGCAGATCGAGGAAGCCATGGTCGGCAACCTCTGCCGTTGCGGCACCTACAACCGGATCAAGACCGCGATCCGCCAAGCCTCCACTCACCTGAAGGAGGCCAAGGCATGAGCCGCTTGCCCGATGATTTCGTGCTGAGCAACCTCAGCCGTCGTGGTTTCCTCAAGGGCGCGAGCGCCACCGGTGTGCTGGTGCTGGCGGCCACGTGGGGCCTGCCGGATGCCTTTGCCGAAGAGAAGAAATTCGGCGCCGAGGGCATGCCCCATGGCGCGGTCGACGATCCCAAGGTCTATGTGAGCATTGCCGCCGATGGCAGCGTGACCGTGATCTGCAACCGTTCGGAAATGGGCCAGGGCGTGCGCACCAGCCTGAGCATGGTCGTGGCCGATGAGCTGGAGGCCGACTGGGCACTCGTCAAGGTCAAGCAAGCGCCGGCCGATGAAGCGCGTTTCGGCAACCAGGACACTGACGGCTCGCGCAGCATGCGTCACTGGTACGAGCCGATGCGCCGTTGCGGGGCCGCCGCCCGGACCATGCTGGAACTGGCCGCCGCTGCGCAGTGGAAGGTGCCAGTAGGCGAATGCCGTGCCCAGCTGCATAAAGTGGTGCACCAGCCTTCGGGGCGCGAACTGGGCTATGGCGAGTTGGCCGCTGCCGCGAGCGCCTTGCCGGTGCCGGCCCGTGACAGCTTGCGTCTCAAACAACCCTCCGAGTTCCGCTATATCGGCAAGGAAGCGAGCCGGGCCATCGATGGCGCGGACATCGTCAACGGTCGCGCAGTCTTCGGGGCTGACGTGCATTTCGAGGGCATGCTCTATGCCGTCATCGCGCGTCCGCCGGTCTATGGCGGCAAGGTCAAGAGCGTGGACAGCAGCGCGGCGTTGAAGGGGCCGGGCGTGGTCAAGGTGGTGTCGATTGAAGGGCGACCGCTGCCCTCGGAGTTCCAGCCGTTGGGCGGTGTGGCGGTGGTGGCGAAGAACACCTGGGCGGCGATCAAGGGCCGCGAGGCCCTGAAGATCCAGTGGGACGACGGCCCGAATGCCGGCTACGACTCCATTGCCTATCGCAAGGAGTTGGAAGCGGCGGCCCTCAAGCCGGGAAAAGTCGTGCGCAGCAGCGGCGACCTCGACGATGCGCTGGCCAAGGCTGATTCGACATGGGAGGCATCGTATTACTTGCCGCACCTGTCGCAATCGCCTATGGAGCCGATGGTTGCCGTCGCTCGGTTCAAGGATGGCCAATGCGAGGCCTGGGCACCGAGCCAGGCGCCGCAGGTCACTCGTGAACGCGTCGCTGAACGCCTGGGCATTCCTTTCGAGAAGGTCACGGTGAATATCACCTTGTTGGGCGGCGGTTTCGGACGCAAGTCGAAACCCGATTTTGTCGTCGAAGCGGCGGTGCTCGCCAAGGAATTTCCCGGCCAGGCCGTACGCGTGCAGTGGACCCGTGAGGACGATATTCACCACTCGTATTTCCACACCGTGTCGGCCGAATACCTGAAGGCTGGCTTGAACAAGGACGGCATGCCTTCCGGTTGGCTGCATCGCACGGTGGCCCCGACCATCACCGCATTGTTTGCACCGGGCATGACCCACGAGGCGCCGTTCGAAGTGGGCATGGGCGTGACCAACATGGCCTACGCCATTCCCAACCTGCGCCTGGAAAACCCCGAGGCGGTGGCCCACACCCGGGTGGGCTGGTACCGCTCGGTGTCGAACATTCCCCATGGTTTTGCGATCCAGAGCTTCATTGACGAGTTGGCCCACAAGGCCGGCCAGGATCCGCTGAAGTACCACCTCAAGCTGCTGGGCCCGGACCGCAATATCGATCCGAATAGCCTCAATGACAGTTGGAACTACGGCGAATCCCCCGCGCGTTATCCGATCGATACGGCGCGAATCCGCACGGTGCTGGAAACCGCTGCGAAGGCGGCCGGTTGGGGGCGCGAGTTGCCCAAGGGCCGAGGGTTGGGGCTGGCGGTGCATTACAGCTTCGTCACCTACGTGGCGGCGGCGATTGAAGTCGAGGTCAAGGATGACGGCACGGTGATCGTGCACAAGGCGGACATCGCCGTGGACTGCGGTCCGCAGATCAACCCCGAACGCATCCGCTCACAGTTCGAAGGCGCCTGTGTCATGGGCCTGGGCAATGCGATGGTGGGCGAGATCAGCTTCAAGGACGGCAAGGTGCAGCAGGACAACTTCCATATGTATGAAATCGCGCGCATGTCCCTGGCGCCCAAGGAAGTGGCGGTGCATCTGGTCACGCCGCCGGGCGAGGTGCCGTTGGGCGGTGTCGGCGAGCCGGGCGTGCCGCCGATTGCGCCAGCCTTGTGCAACGCGATCTTCGCCGCCACGGGCAAGCGTATCCGTAACCTGCCTGTGCGCTATCAGCTGCAAGGCTGGCAACAGGCCAAGGCCTGATGGACAGCGTCGATCTGAATGTCTTGCGCAGCGTGCTTGAATGGCGTCGCGCCGGGCAGCGGGTGGTGTTGTTCACCGTGGTCCAGACCTGGGGCACCGCGCCCAGGCCGCCGGGGGCGATGCTGGCGCTGCGTGAAGATGGCGTGGTGATTGGTTCGGTGTCGGGCGGTTGTGTCGAGGATGACCTGATCGCCCGGTTGCACGACGGCCGCATTCCGGCGGACGGTCCGCCGGTGCAACTGATCACCTATGGCGGTACTCGCGAAGAGGCGGCGCGCTTCGGCCTGCCGTGCGGTGGCACGCTGCGCCTGACCGAAGAGCGGGTGGGCGATCCGCATTGGGTCGCCCAGTTGCTGGAGCGTTGCGAGGCCCATGATATCGTTGCCCGTGAGCTGACCGTCGCCAGCGGCAACGTGGTCTTGACCCCGGCCAGCAAGACCGACGCTTTGATGTTCGATGGGCAGGTGTTGCGGGCCATTTACGGCCCGCGTTGGCGGCTGCTGCTGATCGGGGCCGGACAGCTGTCGCGCTACGTGGCGGAAATGGCCCGGCTGCTGGATTTCGAGGTGCTGATCTGCGATCCGCGCAAGGAGTTCGTCTACGGTTGGGAGGAGCAGCATGGGCGCTTCGTCTCCGGCATGCCCGACGAAGCCGTGCTGAGCATCCAGACCGACGAGCGCACGGCCATTGTGGCCTTGACCCATGACCCACGTCTGGACGACATGGCGCTGCTCACGGCGCTGGACTCCAAGGCTTTTTATGTCGGCGCCCTGGGTTCGCGGGTCAACAGCCAGAAGCGCCGGGACAACCTGGCTCAGCTAGGCTTGTCAGCAGAGGCCATTGGACGCTTGCATGGACCGATTGGCTTGCACATCGGCAGTCACACCCCGGCGGAAATCGCCTTGTCGTTGCTGGCGGAAATCGTGGCCATCAAGAATGGCGTGGAGTTGCGGCAGAAAAAGCCGTTGTAAGCCGTGGGCAAGGAGTACGTATGGGCGAGTCGATTGGCGTGATCATCCTGGCAGCGGGAGCGGGTAGCCGTTTCCGCCGGATTGCAGGTCCCGACAAGGATAAATTGCTCGCCGATTGCACCGGGCGTGACGGCGCCGTGCGGTCGGTGATCGAGCAGGTGCTGGTGAATCTGCCGGCCTCCCTGGAAAAGCGTGTGTTGGTGACGAGCAAGGACCGGCCACAAGCCATACGCATGGCCCAGGCCTATGGCTGCGATTTCGTGGAGCTGGACTCCCCCGGCCTGGGTGACAGCATCGCCGCGGGTGTCCAGGCCTGCCCTGATCTTGATGGCTGGCTGATAGTGCTGGGCGATATGCCCTTCATCTTGCCGTCGAGCATCGAGCAGGTGGCGGCGGGGATTCATGAGGATGGGATCAGCGTGCCGGTCCTGGCAGGGGAGTACGGGCATCCGGTGGGATTTGGTCGTGGGTTTGGGCCGAAATTGATGGCGTTGACTGGAGATCGTGGCGCCAAGGCATTGTTTGCCGGGGCGCAGGTGGTCGAAGTACCGGTGGACGATCCAGGCGTGACGTGGGATGTCGATGTGCCAGAGGCCCTGACCTTCAAATGACAGGCGACGCAAAACCCTTTGGGAGCAAGCTCGCGATGGCTGAGGGTCAATTTGCAGTGATGGTGGATACCCACAAGGTATCTGGGAGCAGCACGGTCCTGTGGCGAGGGAGCTTGCTCCCGCTGGGTCGCGCAGCGGCCCCCAGAAAGCGATGAGC